>NZ_JANLWO010000278.1:0-4648 GCF_031364565.1 Chamaesiphon sp. OTE_20_metabat_361 | reverse complement strand
TGCCAAAATCCCTTTTTCTGATGCTATCGCAAAAACGACATTTTGTTGGGATTTTATACTAAATATTAGTGCCACAATGTCGCGATCGCGATCGCGACTACCGCACCGATAATTGTATTGATAACATTGACAAGTTCGTTAGTAAGCCAGTCGAGTTTGGATTGTAAAGTAGCGCCGATAACGCTTTCCAGATTGGTAGCCACAAACGCCGCGATCGTACAAATAACTACGCCTGTTAGAGTAATCAGCCCAAAGCTATAGGCAACTAACGAAATCAGCACGCCGCCAACAATCCCCGCGAGCGTACCTTCTAGACTAATTGCCCCTTCAGTTCCCCTGGCGACAGGCTGTAATGTCGTAATCAAAAAAGTACTTTTACCATAAGCTTTACCAACTTCACTCGCTGTCGTATCTGCTAATTTGGTGCTAAAACTCGCGACATAGCCTAATAATAATAGAGATTTCCAGTCAGGATCGAGCCAACCTATCTCGATTGTCGCGACCCCGATCGCACAGATCGTAGCAGCAAAAGCCGAACCCCACACATTTTCTGGCCCTCTGGCACCACCGCGTTTTTCGGCGATGCCTTCAGCTTCTTTTTGCGCCATGCCGATCCGAGTTACCGCCGAACCCACCAAGAAATAAAACATTACTACCCCATAACCGCGCCATCCCAATGTCCCCCAGACAACTACCCCCAATCCCCAAGCATTAATTAATCCGGCTGGGGTTAATAGTTTCTTGGGAATAATAACCGCAACAACTAATAAAATTGAGTTGAGCGCGATCGCCACTAACCACGGATTACTGACATTCGGATCGAGCCAGTTTAACAATATATCTAACATGACTTAATAGTTTAATTTTCGATAATAAGATTGTTTAAAAGGCTAATCGGCGTAGCAATAGTTGATTATTAACTCACCCACACTATACCGAGTATCAGCAGTTCTAGAGTGAGCCACGAAATCTAAAATTTCACGAGAGTATCCTTGCAGATTTTACAGTAGCGATCGGGCGTTCTTGGTGTCGATCGCTGGATCTGGCGATCTCTGGAGTTTGACAAGTAAAGTTGGGCACATTTTGACAAGGAAATTTTTGGGCGATCGGCGATCGAGATTTAGGAATAGATGCTAGAGCCAGTAATGATTTCAGACTGAGTAGCCACTGGAGATATTTGGATAAGGTACGACTCTAGTTAATTATGCGGAGTGATAAACTCGATATTTTCCTGTAACCTAAGAAAAGATCGAAGTTTAAATATATTTACAAACTGCATCTATGATTGCAACTGCACTAAAACACGAAGTAAAAGATTTATCGCTCGCGCCCCAAGGCAAGCAACGGATTGAGTGGGCAGGGCGAGAAATGCCTGTGCTGCGTCAGATCCGCGACAGATTTGCAGCAGAGAAGCCTTTAGCTGGAATTCGGATCGTTGCTTGTTGCCACATTACCACTGAAACCGCTCACCTCGCGATCGCGATTAAGGCGGCTGGTGCTGATGCGATCTTGATTGCTAGCAACCCACTCTCTACCCAGGATGATGTTGCAGCTAGTTTAGTTGTCGATTATGGAATTCCCGTCTTTGCCTTCCGTGGTGAAGACGAAGCTACTTACAAACGCCACGTTCAAACTGCTCTAGATCACCGCCCCAACATCATCGTCGATGATGGTTGTGATGTAGTCGCAACTATGGTTCAAGAACGCCAACACCAACTGGGCGATTTGATCGGTACTACCGAAGAAACCACCACAGGTATCGTTCGTCTCGAAGCGATGTTCAAAGCTGGAGTCCTCACCTTCCCAGCAGTTAACGTCAATGATGCCGATACCAAGCACTTCTTTGACAACCGTTATGGCACCGGACAATCCACCCTCGATGGTATCCTCCGCGCTACCAACATCCTCCTCGCTGGTAAAACCATCGTCGTCGCTGGTTATGGCTGGTGTGGCAAAGGTACCGCCATGCGTGCCCGTGGAATGGGTGCAAACGTCATCGTCACTGAGATTGACCCAACCAAGGCAATTGAAGCCGTCATGGACGGTTTTAGCGTGATGACAATGGCGAAAGCATCGGTTGTCGGTGACATCTTTATCACCGTTACTGGTAACAAGCACATCATCCGCGCCGAACACTTCGACGTGATGAAAGATGGTGCGATCGTTTGTAACTCCGGTCACTTTGATATCGAAATCGATCTCAAAGCATTATCGAGCAAATCCTCTGGTGTCAGCACCGTCCGTAACTTCACGGAAGAGTACAAACTCAATAACGGTAAATCCATCATCGTCATCGGTGAAGGTCGTCTCGTCAACCTCGCAGCAGCAGAAGGTCATCCTAGTGCTGTTATGGACATGAGCTTCGCCAACCAAGCGATGGCTTGCGAATACCTCGTCAAAAACCGAGGCGAACTAACTCCAGGCATCCACTCTATCCCCGTCCATGTGGATAAGGAAATCGCCCGGATGAAGCTCGAAGCAATGGGCATCCAAATCGATACCCTGACAGCAGATCAAATCGATTACGCCAACTCTTGGACTTCTGGTACCTAGATATTAGATCTCAAGATTAGCTAGTTTTTAAAAAGCACAGGTCAAATTATGACCTGTGCTTTTTTGGTATAGCGGTTGGGACAGACAGCGATTGAAATCGCCGCTGGTGATGCAAAGTCCGCCTGCGCGGACTGAATATCTTAGTCCGCGCAGGCGGACTTCGCACTATTAGCACTGATTTCAATCGAGTGCGGTGCCAGAGCAGAGCCAATATCCTAAATCCGTTAGCGTTGGCGTAGCCTGCTGTAGGCACAGCCTCTCCCATGCGAGAAACTCACGTTAATTAGAAAATGTCCTAACCATCTTGGCGGTTGCCATACAGTATTTTGATGTGCGCTTAGATTTTTGTGCTATTCAGGTTTAGCGGTTTTCTTAATCCAGTTAAATAGTTGCTCTACAGTTAACCGAATCTCTTTCGCAAATTCTGGTATGGGTAAAACAGTATTTGGTTCATCGATAATTTGAAAATTTCGATCGATTCCCATCACAAATATCGATCGCTCTTTCGGGTCGATCGGCCAGCCCATTTGAGTACCATAAGCTAGGCAGTGATTGATATTTTTTAGTACTTTAGTAGTGCTTTGGTCTGGTGAAAGTATTTCAATCGTCCAGTCGGGAGGAATATTAAAGACATTTTCGATATCACCATCTTCATTACTGGGAATTCTATCATCTTCAAACACTGTCAAATCGGGCACGACCGATCTACCTCCAAAAGTACATCGCAATTCAGAAAAGGCTGTAGCAATTCCTTTTCTTCTGAGAGCTTGATTGATTTCCATCCCAAGTTCGAGTTGAATGATGCTATGTTGTCCTTGGGGCATAGGTTTTTGAATGATTTCACCATTGATGTATTCGCTGGCAGGCTTAGTATCTGGCAGCTCCAAGAACTCTGCTAGGGTGGTTTGTATAACTGGGGTCTGAACCATTTGTGACATGCTCCAAAAGTCTTATTAATATTATGCCTCACGGCTCGATCGGCAATCGGCGCAAGATAGAGTTTGCTAAAATAGATGTGTATTCACCTCTAAATCTTTCCGGCGATGAGCATCACGCTAAATTCCGAGCAAGAAACGATCGTCGCTAATTTAATCGCGACGGGTAGCTTCCAAACGGCTGACGAAGTACTTCAGGCAGCCTTAACCAGATTGGAGACAGAACGAGAATCTTATCAGTCGTGGGTAGTTCAGACTCGCGAGCAAGTAAGAGCAGGAATTGAATCTCTCGATCGAGGTGAAGGTGTTGACGGTGAGACGGCGGTGAATGACATCCTCGCAAAATTGCGACTTAATAAAGAGGTTAAAGAGTGAGTAGGTACACTATCTCACAACCTGCCATTCGCGATTTAGAGTCAATTTCAGCATACTTTGCGGATGTGAATGTTGAAGCAGGTGAAAAGTTTTTACAGGGATTTAACAAACGTTGCCAGCAGCTTATCAGCTTTTCTAATATCGGTCGTAGCTATGACGATTTACAAACTGGGTTGAGAGGGTTGCCTTTGGATGGCTACATTATCTTGTATCGAACCATGAATGACGAAATTGAGATCGTTCGTGTTGTTAATGGTCGCCAGGATTTAGGGTCGTTGTTCGAGCGACCCAACTAATACGATCGACGTTGTAACTACGTTTTTCTATGAGAAAAGCTAAAAGTTAATTACTCACCAGTCATTACGCGCAAGCGAATTGAGTTTTCACCGCTATCATCGAGGGGAACTTCGACGATTTCGCTGGAGAGGCGTTCGACGCAGGCAATAAGCGATCGCAAGTTGGGCGTACTGGCTCCTGTATCGACGTACAACCTGTCTACTAAGCTACCTAAGCGTTTCCAGGTAAGATAGAATTTGGTCATTGTCTGCTCTAATTGTGCGGCTTGTTTGAGCACATCGGCGGCGACGGGAAGACATCCGACACGCATTGCTTCTTCGAGAGCGGTAGCGAGATCGACTTTAGAATCATTGAGGACTTGGACTTGTGCGCCAGCGTCGAGATATTTGGAGAGACTCAGGGCATTGCTGGTGACGAGCTTGATATTGTCTACGTCGGGATTGGCGGCGATTTCTTCGCGGATGGCGAGTTGGTGGGCTTCAGGTAGT
>NZ_JANLWO010000236.1:0-4403 GCF_031364565.1 Chamaesiphon sp. OTE_20_metabat_361 | reverse complement strand
GGATAAAAGATGAGGAATCTGGGGATCGGTGCTGGGATCGATCGCCGCAAATCAAAGAGTTTTCATAATGATAGCTATGGTAACAGGTGCGCTAGTCACGATCGCGAGTGTGAATTTCGATGTGGTTGTAGATTTTTACACCCAATTTTTGGGAACGACACCCAAGCCACATATTCCCGCTGTTTATGCCGAGTTTCTGATACCTGGGCTACAGTTAGGAATTTTTTGTCCCAAGTCCACCAATCGCGACGAATTTGGACAGCCTAGTCACAGCGGGATGAGTCTCTGTCTGGAGGTAGCTAATTTGGAAGACTCGATCGATAAACTCGCCCAACTCGGCTATCCCCCATCAGGAAACATCACCACAGCCTCCCACGGTCGCGAAATCTACGCCTACGACCCCGACGGTAATCGCTTAATTTTACATCAATCAGCTAGCGCTTGAACCAGTACATAACCCAAGTTGCTACCTTGTGGAATGCCTGCGACTGAAGTCGCGGCTAATGGTGCAAAGTCCGCCCACGCGGACTAGTTTATTAGTCCGCGTAGGCGGACTTTGCACTCCGTTCGCGAAGCGTCTGCCTTGCAGAGCAGCGGTTAGAAACCGCTGAGGTTATTGGTAGCAACTTGGGTTAATAATCTGAAACCTAGCCAGTGGGCAGTCCCCACCTCGATCTCCTGCCCTCTAATCTCTATTCCCCATGCAACGCCTAGAAGTCGAACAACGTATAATTCTAATTGGTTTGGCTGGTAGTCATGGCTACGGATTGAGCCGTCCCGAATCCGATCTTGACTATCGGGGTGTGTTTATTGCGGGCAAAAAATACTATTTGGGTTTGGATAAAGTCGAGCAAAAAGATAGCGGCTGGGATACCGAGCCTGGGATCTTTGACTTTCTCACAGGGGAAAAGGACACAGTGATTTACGAACTAAAAAAATTCGTTCAGCTATTAGCTGGAGCCAACCCCAACATTCTAGAGTTACTGTGGCTCAAACAATATCCCATCAAAACCGAAGTTGGCGCATATTTGCTCGCGCATCGTCAAATGTTCCTCAGCAAGCGCGTCAAACATACTTATTCTGGCTATGCCTTTGCCCAAATCAAAAAAATCGAATCTCATCGAAAATGGTTGCTCGATCCACCTCAAGAAAAGCCAGTTCCTGAAAAATTTGGTCTCACAGCAGAGCGACCCTTAAATAAGGAAGAATTACATGCCTTCTTGGAATACTTGTATAGCTTAGTACGCGGTAAAATTGAATATCTATCCGAAGCTCAAGAGTTATATCAATTATTGAATGGTGATATCGATTACAAAGGTTTATTAAAACAACATCATCTCACCGATGATGTCTTGGAATATACCCAAACACTTACCAATAGTCGCGGTGGCTTTATCAAGCTACTCCAAAAAAGCCAACAGTATCAAAATGCCATGCGTGAGTGGAATGCTTACAAATCCTGGCAAACCAATCGCAATCCCACCCGCGCGGGGATGGAACAACAGTCAGGTTTCGATCTCAAACATGCGATGCACTGTATTCGACTATTACGCAGCGGCTTGGAGATTTTAAGGTCTGGTGAAATATTTGTCGATCGACAGGATGTAGGCGATGCTGACGAACTCAAAGCAATCTTACGTGGCGATTTCACTTACGAACAAGTCACCGCCATTGCCGATAATCTAGTCGCCGAACTCGATCGCGCTTATGATGATTCTATTCTCCCCCGTCATCCCGATTTATCGGCAATTAACGATCTCTCGATCGAGTTAATCGAAAAACAAGGATGGGGGAATAATTAATAGTTAATAATTAATAGTTAATAATTAAATGCTGATAATTAGAGCTGCGGAAGAAAAGGATGTCGATCGGATTTTTGAGTTGATTTTAGGTTTGGCGGATTATGAGAAACTTCGCGATCGAGTGACTGGAAATGTTGAGTTATTGCGATCGCATTTATTTGGCGGACATCCTGCGGCTGAGGCAATTGTAGCCGAATTAGGCGAGTTGACGATCGGGTTTGCCTTATTTTTCCCCACCTACTCGACTTTTCTTACTCAACCGGGTATCCATCTTGAAGATGTCTTCGTTCAGCCTGAATATCGCCGTCAAGGTGTGGGCAAAGCATTGATGACTGCTATGGCTAAAATCGCTCACGATCGCGGTTGTGGGCGGCTAGAATGGTCTGTACTGGACTGGAATCAACCTGCGATCGAGTTTTATCAAGGTCTTGGTGCGACGGTATTGCCGGACTGGAAAACTTGCCGGATGACAGCCGCAACCCTAGCTGAGATTGCGACTAAATCCTAAATTGACTAAAATTTGATGAGTACGATACAGCAGGAATCAAGATCGATGCTAACAATTTGGGTAAACGAACAATTAGATCCTGGTGGTTTGATGTATGCCTGCATTGCTTCTCGGAGTGAAGCATTAGCCAAAGACTGTCACGCATCTTTTCAGGAAAATCTCACCCCCGAACAAATTCAACTAGGTTGGATCGCACGGCTCCGTACGGTTAATTCATGGGATGAAGTGCCAGTTAACTCCCTAAATTTGGGTTAACTAGAATTAAGCGCTAAGTAACCGCGCCGCAGATCGAGTTCGCACAGGCGGACTAAGAAATTAGCATGAACCTCTCATCAGTCGAGAAACAAGAGCAAGCAACGATCCTATTTATTGATTATGAAAATGTCACTCAAGTCAGACTAACGGATCTCCAACATCCCAATCTCAAAATCTTTATTTTTGTCGGCTGCGCTCAAGTCAAAATTCCGTTTGAACTAGTCAGGGAAGCGCATCTCTTAGGCGAAGCCGTCGAATGGATTGGCGTCGAAGGTAGTGGCGCAAATGCGCTCGACTTCCATTTGGTGTTTTATCTCGGTCAAATTAGTCTCAAATCACCCAATTGTAAGTACGTCATTCTCTCACGCGATCGCGGCTTCGATCCATTAATTCAGCACTTAGCTAAACGCGGCATCTCCTGTCGTCGCATCGACAATCTAGAGATGTTATCCGGCAATCCAGAATTAACTTACTCCCAAGATTTCCTGTCCGATATTGCGATCGCCAAATTATCCGCTGCTATTCCCAAAAGTAGACCGAAAAAAAGAGCGACTTTATACACATATCTCAAATCAGTTTTAACTAAATACCATCCAAGCGATCCAGAAATCAAACAACTACTCGATAGTTGGTTTGCGACTGGTAAGGTTACGGAAACTAAGGATAAAGTTAGTTATAAGTTTTGATTGGTTAGGCAGCATAGTTCTATTGGTGGGCAATGCCCACCCTACATTTATAGCTACTAGGTAGCAATGTGGAAATTCATGTTAGTGCTAACATTCAAGCTCAAACACGTGTTGTGTCAGCATAGTTTCTGATTGTCGTACAGATAGTGACAAACAGAATGTTCGGTCTGAAAATAGCATTCAATCTATAACTCGTACATCTCCAACGGTAAATCATCTGGATCTTTGAAGAAAGTAAATTTCTTACCTGTTATCTCATCAATCCTAATTGGTTCGACAGCGACTCCATGAGAAATTAAATAATCGACATTTTCTTCAATATTGTCCACTTCAAAAGCTAGATGCCTAAGTCCGCAAGCTTCAGGTTTACTCGGTCTTGGTGGTGGAAATGGAAATGAAAATAGTTCGATCGTATCTCGATCGGACACCTTCAAATCTAGCTTATATGAATCTCTTGCATCTCGATAAGTCTCGTTAATTATTGAAAACTTGAGGATGTCAACATAAAATTTTTTCGACTCTTTATAATCAGAGCAAATTATCGCTACATGATGAATTTTATTGATTTGCAAGTTAACTCCTCTTGGCTGAATACATACAGACGTTAGTGCTACTTCTCGATCGACTAAAATAGAAACATCCCAAAACTGCAAACTCATCCCTAATGATATGACACAAGCTAACGAGCCAAATGACTCTCAAAGAGAAATCAACCGCCGCTTTAGGGATTTGAGCTGGAGGGTAGAACGGTTGGAGACAAGCCAGATGCCTGCTCGGAGCTTAAATGAATCCTGCGATCGAGTATATGACGAGATCGACGCACTTGAAGGTATCGTCAATCAAAGATTCGATCGATTGGAGGTTGAGGTGAGAGAGATGAGAGCGGAAATGAATGGAAAGTTCGACACTATCATGCGATATCTGACTGGACTTGGAGATCGTTGATACTCACAGCAACTAAAACGATATGAATTGAAAAGGAGGGATAAGTCTCAAACTCACCCCTCCCATTCGTATGTAAATAATTAAACTATTTACTAATTATTCATTTTTCAGGTCGCGGAGACTGCTGATGTCGATTTCGATCGAAGGCCCCATCGTGGCGGAGACATACATGCTGCGCCAGAAGCGTCCCTTGGCTCCTGAAGGGCG
>NZ_JANLWO010000226.1:0-17265 GCF_031364565.1 Chamaesiphon sp. OTE_20_metabat_361 | reverse complement strand
GATACGATTCACCGTGATATTAAGCCATCAAATATCATGCGGGATTTACAAGGCAAAATTTACCTGATCGATTTTGGTGCTGTCAAGCAGGTAATCGTGCAGACGCCCGGAACGCTAGATCGGAATGTGACATGTGTATTTACGCCCGAATATGCGCCGTGGGAACAGCGTCAGGGACAGGGTGTTTATCCATCGTCGGACTTATACGCTTTGGGTGTAACTTGTATTAATTTGCTCACAGGCAAACAACCTTCAGAGTTATTAGACGGTGAGTCAAATGAGTGGCGATGGCGGACTCCCGATCTCGCCGTCAGTGACGCTCTAGCGGAGATCGTCGATAAAATGTTGCGACATCTGCCATCGGAGCGATTTCAGTCGGCTAGAGAGGTACTCGATACCTTGGAGATGACTTGGGGCACTCCGACTGTGAGCATTTCGCCATCCAAGATATTGCCGTCGAGCAATTGGGCTTCGAGTACGCTACTGTCGTTAGATATCGACAATCGATTTGGGCAAGTGGAGGAGAGTGTCGAGCAGCTACCACCCGAACCCACGGTGGCACCGCCTGTATTAGCTCCTGTCGTTGTCGCCCAGGATCGCCCGTTAGATCGGCATGTACCGCCACCAGTTATCGATTTGCCCCCACCAGCCAAACCTTATAAACCATGGTTGTTAGCAGGCGTTTTAGTGGCTGGCGTTGTCGGTTTGGGTGCGCTGGCTCTCCCGAATATTTGGCCGTTTAATACTTTTAAACCGCCCTCACTCGATCCGATCGCGAATCGGAGCAGCAGCGGCGATCGGATTTTACTGAGTATTGAAGGCAATCGCGATACCGATAAATTTAGAGAATTAAAACGGGACGGAGTTGCGGCGCTTGCCAATAAGAATTATCCCGAAGCTGTCAGCAAATTCCGCTCGGCATTAGCTGAAAACCCCAACTCACCCGAGACGCGAATTTATCTAAATAATGCCTTAATCGGTGATGGTAAAAGTTATACAATCGCGGCTTCCGTGCCGATTTCGAGTCGAGCGCTCGATCGAGCATCAGAAATGTTGCGCGGATTTGCCCAAGCCCAAGAAGAAGTCAATCAGACAGGGAGCGCCACTGAAGCCAAACTCAAAATCAAGATTGTTGATGATGGGGACGATCCCAAGGTAATTAAAACGATCGCCACCGAACTCACAAGGCAACCAGAAGTGATTGGCGTCGTCGGTAGCAATCGCAATGATGTGACGATGAAAGCGGCTGATGTTTATAATGAAAATAAACTCGTTTTTATCGCCCCAATTAGTACGGCAAATAACTTGACGGGGAAAGATCGCCCGTATATTTTCCGAACGAATGCTAAAGGAGAAGCGATCGCCCAAAAGCTCGTCGATTATACAATCGATCGCGAGCGAAAGCGCAAAGTTGCCATTTTTTACGTTCCCAGCATCACTTATAACGATGAGTTCAAAACTCAATTTGCCAGTAAATTGAGCGCGCGCGGTGGGGAAGTGGTCGCAACTTTTCCATTTTCTAGAGTTGCTAATTCGGCATCGCCGTCACCTACACCGACACCCAGCCCTACAACTGTTTTTGATGCTGATGTCTATCTCCAACAAGCCAAGGCGATGGGCGCACAATCAATTTTGTTACTGCCAGTAGGGCGCTCTAGTCGGGAGGCGCTGAAGATATTGACACTCACAGCTAGTAAATACCCAGAAATGAGCGTGTTTAGCGATACAGCTTTGTACAGTGTCACCACTCTCGAAGCGGGTCAAGATGCCCAAGGGTTGATTATGGGCGTACCTTGGCAAGAATCCCAGAGTACGCCGCAATTTTCTAAAGGTGCCAGACAACTCTGGAATAACCAAGTAAATTGGGCAACGGCGACATCTTATAATGCTGTCAAAGCACTGGCCGCCGCGATCGAATCTCAAGAGTCACCGTCGCGAGAAAGCATAATGAACGGGTTGTCTAAAAATGAATTTATGGGCGCATCAGGGCGGCGGTTTCAATTTACTAATGGCGAATCCACCGAACAATACGTGCTGGTAAAAGTAGCGAAGACGCCATCTAACTATAAGTATTCTTCACGCACTGGCTATGATTTTGTACCGCTGGAGTAGGGGATAGGGGTTAGGGGATTGGGGATAGGGAAGAGGTGAGAGGGAAGAGGTAAGAGGTAAGAGGGGAACTCAGAGGCTCAGCTTAGAATCGTTATTCACTATCCACTATCCACTATTCACTATCCACCATCCCCTATCCACTTACAGCCCAGTAGCCTCATCGTGAGCGCTAGTTTCAGGATCGGCACCCATATTCGCGACGAGATTGCGAAGTACGGAGATTTGCTCGCTGTGGTCGAGTGCCTGGAGTTGGGTCATACATTGAGTAGCGCCCTCTTCAAGCTGATAATCTGCTGGCATAGGAATGATTTCAGTGCGATCCATGCCTTGAGCTAATAAATACCAAAAGAGTAATTTGGTGGTATCGCTAAGCGCACCATATTCGCGACTAATCAAGCTGTTTTTGCGTTCTACCAGATCTCGCTGGATTTGTAACTGCTCCTCGTGGCTCATCTCGGCGACTTGCTTGAACAAACCTTCGGCGATGGTGGGCGAAGCGGTGCTAGCGCCAGGAGCCGCTGGGGTAATCGATTTACCGACTTCTTTATAAATAAACCATAGCAATGCAAGCTGTTGGTCGGTGTCTAACGCTGAAAATGCGTCAGTCATTTCTGGATGAATTTTTGAAATACCTGTTGTCACAATACTGTCCTAATTCGTCTCCTCTACCTTACTCATAATTCAATCTGCCTCATAGCTACTTTAGAAGGAGATGCCGATCGGTCGAAAGGTAGATGGAAATAAATATTATTTGTGCTTTGATAAATATTTTAAGGCAAGTAAAGTTCGGCTCGAAAATTTGGTGTTTCGCTCGAGTAAAGCTAACTAGATCCTCTCAAAACTTCACAAAATCTTAAATAAAAGCGATGAAACTAACTTCCACAATCGATCCGCAGCTAGTTAATATCGAGGGTATTGAAGAACCAACAATTGTTGCCTATTTTAGTACGCTCAATCGGGGTGAATTTGGCGCTGCGGCTGAGCTATTTGCCGAAACAGGCTGTCTTCAACCGCCCTTTGAAAACCCGATCGAAGGTCGAGACGCGATCGCGAAATATTTAGCAACAGAAGCGCGGGGGATGATCTTATGTCCAACTGCGGGCGCAATGTTACTCCGAGACGATCGGATCGTCCAATATCACCTTCAAGGACAAGTCAAGACTAATTACTTTGCGATTAATGTGAGCTGGTTGATGCAGTTAAATGCAGCCCGAGAGATCGTCCTAGTAGAAGTAAAATTATTAGCTGCTTTAGAAGAATTATTGAAATTTAAAAAATAAATCGATAAGACCGCATTTTTCACGATCCACGATCCACTATTCACGATCCACGATCCACTATTCACTACTCACTGCTGCCAATATTGATATGCCGTATATGCCATCGTCACTACTCCCGTAATAATCGCGGACTCGTCCACCATAAATTGCGGGTGATGGAGGGGATGGTTTTTGGTATCCTTGGTACCTACTCCCAGCCGGAACATCGTCCCTGGAGCGTGTTGGAGGTACACAGAGAAGTCTTCAGCACCAAGGGATGGTTCGGGTAAGATGTGGACGCGATCGCTACCCCAGGCGGCGCGTGCAGAGGATTCGAGAATTTGGGTGAGGGCGATATCATTTTGGACGGAGGGGACGCCACGCCGATAGTTGACTTGACATTTGGCACCATAAGTGCGGCAAATATCCGTAACGATTTGCTCGATCCAGCCGGGGAGTGTGGCATGAGTGTCGGGATGGAGCGATCGCACCGTACCGGAGAGTTCGACGCGATCGGCGATGATATTGGGGGCGCGTCCGCCGCTAATGGTGCCGATCGTCAATACGATCGGGCGGAGTGGGTTCTGAGTGCGGCTAATTGCCTGTTGCAGCCCGGTAATCACCTGAGCAGCAATCCAGATCGCATCGATCGCTTCGTGGGGTCTGGCACCGTGTCCCGACTCACCCATAATCGTTATTTCCAGATCGTCAGCGGCGGCGGTTAATGCTCCATACCTAATCCCGATCGAGCCAGCGAGAATCGAGGGAAAGACGTGGAGGGAAAAAATACTATCCACCTCTTTCATCACCCCGTCAGCGACCATCCAGGCGGCACCCTGAGCGATTTCTTCGGCGGGTTGAAAGATAAACCGCATTCGCCCTGGTAATTCTGCGCCCAATTCGGCGAGAATCATTGCTGTACCCAAACCGACGGTAGTATGGACATCATGACCGCAAGCGTGCATCACGCCTTGATTTTGCGAGCTAAATGGCAACCCCGTCCGCTCGACGATCGGCAGTGCATCCATATCTGTCCGAATCGCCAGCAATCGATCGTCCCTACCCGCACCCGCTAATTCGCCGACGACGCCAGTTTTACCTACAGATTCCTGCGTGTGTAAGCCAGCCGCTGACAAGACGCCAGCGATGTACGCTCCAGTCTGATATTCCTGCCCGCTCAATTCTGGATGAGCGTGCAGATGACGACGAATTTCGATTAGTCTGGGGGCGAGGTTGGTAGCGATGGAGTGAATGCGATCGAGCATAATTAACGTAGGTTGCTAGTTACTCTCTACAATTGGGAGTTTAAAAATTAGGAGCGGGCAGGAGCGGCTTGATATTATTTGCTACAAAACTATGACAGATCGCACTCAAACAATTCTCGGCTTCGATCCGGGTAAGGACAAATGTGGCATCGCAGTGATGGGTGGCGATCGCGCCCTCCTGTACCATCAAGTGTTACCAACAGCACAGGTGATTTCACAGATTAATGATTTATTTCAGCAGTATAACGTCACTCGGCTGGTGATGGGCGACCAGACTACCTCGAAACAATGGCAACAGCGATTGAGTACGGCTTTGCCGGATTTGCCAATTTTGTTAGTTGACGAGCGCTATAGTAGTTTGGAGGCACGCGATCGTTACTGGCAGATGTATCCAGCTAATTTTTTGACGGGATTGATTCCCCAGGGAATGCGGCAACCACCGCGCCCGATCGACGATCTGGTGGCGATTATTTTGATCGAACGCTATCTAAATCGAGATTAGGTTTTTAGTCGATAGTGGCGATCGATTTCGATCGCCACTATCGTTGTTAATTTATTTCTGATGATGTTCCTTGCGTATCTGAAACAGGCGGCTAAACTACTCAAACAACAGGGCAATAATCCGCATCAAATTGTTGTTGCTGCCGATCGGAGTGAATCTCTGCGTTCTGGCGATCGCAAGGATGTCAAGCTCAAGTTTGATGAGTTTCCGTTTGAGAGTTATGACATCGTGAAAGGTTAACGATCGACTAAGTAGGTAGGGACTTTTTCCTGCTGCTCGATAATACTTTCGATCGCCTTGCGTAAATTTTGGGTATTGATGCGGGAGGTTTAACGAGCGACTTATTTTAAGCTGCCAGCGAGATCGCTCGATCGGATAATAATCGATCGGCCTGAGTTAGATCGTAGGGAAAAGGTGCTTTGATGGGGCGATAATCAGATGGGTGAGCTTGCCCATGGCGAGTTACGGCATTGATTAACATACATGGTTCATCCCCAATATTAATTGCTGAATGCGGAACCCGTGGGGGAATAGTTACCACCTTTGGTTCGAGATCGCTGAGGGGAATATATTGGTATTTGCCATTGTGGAGGATGACCAAGATAAAACTACCACGTACTACCATCAATCGATCGGTTTGGTATTTATGTACGAACATATCATCGATCGTGTTGGCAGGAATTTGTACCAACATCGTTTCATGACTAGCTTGGGGAGTATAAAGTCGAACCATCCCAGCCTTAACGGAGGTCAGGGAATGAATTTCTACGCCTTTTGATAGTGACATACTGGATCTCCACAAATTTGAGATAGTTAGCCGGAATAAGGTAGTACATCGACGATCGAGATAGTGCGATCGCCAGATTGAGGATACCCCAACTTTTCACGGGGATATCCTCATGGTAACGATTAAAAATCGAATAATTTGTGCCTAAGCAAACAAATTGTATATTTTTACAACAAATAGCAAAATAAGTAGCCAAAATAGACGGTTTACCGATCCACGTCTAAAAATTCACCAGTTCTCAGCCTAAAACCGGATGCCCAACCGCGCCGTCACCCCGCGCAGCGAATGGTACCCCAAACCCACATTGACATTCTCATCGAAGCTATAGGTGACACCACCGCCAACGGCACCAGTGACGTTGGTTTCGTTAGTTTGCTTGTACAGTTCGCTAGTCGCTAGAGACTGAGCGATCCGCGATTGACTCTGAAAATAGACGCCGACGCTACCATAAACCGACACGCGCGGCGCAACATCCACATAGCCGAGTAAGTCCGCCCCCCACTGGGGGCTGAGCTTTTTGACGCCGAGATCGGTGAAGAAAAAATTATTCGGGAGGGCAAAATCATTGACAGCGCGCGGGAGACTATCTTCGTTGAAAATGCCGCCGATTTCAAAACCGATATTATTCCAGCGCAAACCGACACCGGGCGAGACACTGCCATCTTTGAACCCGATCGATCCCAACACCTGAGTAGAGCTGGGAGTGTTATTATCCGATCGAGATTCCTGGCTGCGATTATCTTGCCCGATGGGTTGCGGTGCGGCGGGAGTGCGGTAGCCCGGATCGTTCCCGCTAAAGCTGGGATAAAAAATTAAGGATGGAGTGCGGTAGTAGTAAGGAGAGTAAAAATAATCGTAGTAACTATTACTACGATTATTTTGCTCGCGCAATCTGGTTAGTTCGGCGTCGGCTTCGCGCACTTTTTGCGGGTCGCCCCCAGATTCGCGGACTTTAGTCACTTGGTCGTCAACTTGGCGTTGGAGATCGCGATTGTTGTTAGAGTCGTTATTTTGGATATCTTGCCGCAGATTTTCCCCGTCTTTGAGGACGCTTTCTGCTTCGCGCTGCTGGTCTAATTGCTGCGGGGTAGGCGTTCCTGATGCCTGGGCGGTCAATCGCGTTTTGGCAGCAGTACGCGGTGTGGTGGCTGCTAGACTAGGCTGGGCGGGCATTAGTCCGATCGTCATTAGGAGCGCGACAAAAAGGATCCGGCAGGTTTTCAATGACATAGCTCGCAGTAGATGGGTAAATTGAATGTTTACAAAGCTAATTGAGCTGAGCAGTTACATTTATGACGTTACATTACTACTACTGCATTGTATCAAGTCCCAGTAAGCCGATTATTTCTGGATGCGACCGTCTTGGTACCACTTGTACCAGCTCCCAGAGCTACGAATTGCCAGCCATAACAGCAGCAATGCGATTAAACCGCCAGATTTGGGAGCTTTGAAGGCAAATAATACCAGCAGTACGCACAAGATATCTTCCAGGAGTACCGCCCAAGCTGGTAAGCCTCTAATCCGATAAAACCAGCCAACTTTGACTAGTTGCAAGATGAGGGCGACTAAGCCCCCAACCACACCAAAGATCCACGTCAATTGGGTCGGCTGCAATAAAATCCTCGTTACTGCCATCGCCATCACCGCACCGTCTAAGGGGCTAAATATTAGTGCGACAACCTGCAATAATCGCTGTCCCCAGAGTTGTTTGGAAATAACTAATTCCAGCACCGTCCAAGCAGTCAGCACCGCAATAATCACTTGCGGTTGCAGCCGATTTAACAGTGGCACTTGTTGCCACAAATCGCCTTGAATCAAGCCGATTACCAATAGTGGCAGCGCGATTCGCATTCCAGCAGCAGCAGAGACTGATAATACGGCTAAGATGCCAATCATGAATTTCGATCCTATTGAAAACTTATCGGCTAGTTTTGATTGACCGAGCCAGCCGATGGGATGTGCCCCAACTGGCGATTCTCAGTCATGAGAGGCTACTTGTGCTGTTGGCGAAGCCTCGCCTTTGGCGATACGTAGTCGAAGTACGCCAACGAGTTGGTGTTAGACTTAGCATCAAATATCTCAACTTACATCTTGCATTAAAACAAAGCTACTAGCGATTCGCGCACGCCTTTGTTCCCCGACGGTTTGCGGATGGAATCGCGCTGAGGCTTCCTCAGCGTGCGTTCCACCAAGCAAGCGACCCAAATCGCGCTGTAGGCGTTGGCGCAAGCCTGCCGTAGGCACAGACGTGTCGCTAGACGGTTCCCTCGTGCTAAGCGTTTGGGTCAAGACAGCGAAAAGTGCTGATGGGCGGGGAACCTGCCCAATGTTCTTGGGGTTTCCCTTGTCTTGTCTTGGCGCATCGGACTTATCTTCCAGTTTATCATTGGCGATTGGCTGGGCAATGAGTAGCGTAAAATAGACATACCCGATCGAGTCAACCTTAATTTCCTTTAAATATCTCACTATGAGCGATCGATCTCCTGTCCTTGATGTTCGTAATTTACGGGTAAAGTTTGCTGGTGCCCAGCTTCCAGTGGTTGAAGATATCTATTTTACGCTCCAACCAGGACAAACACTCGGAATTGTGGGCGAATCAGGTTCGGGTAAATCGATTACTTCGCTAGCCGTGATGGGACTACTCCCCAATCCTGGACGGGTGGAGTGTGGGGAAGTCTGGTTTCAGAGTAGCGAGCGTGAAGAACCTGTAGATTTGGTCGAACTGTTTAAGTCATCGCCCGCCCAATTGGCAAATTATCGCGGCGAACAAATGGCGATGATTTTTCAAGAGCCGATGAGTTCGCTCAATCCCGTATTTACGATCGGTTATCAACTAATCGAAGCAATTCGTCAGCATCAATCGGTATCGGAAGCTGAGGCTAGACGCCAAGCCGTCTACCTATTGCAAGAGGTAAAATTAGTCCCGAGCGATGAACTATTGCGATCGCAATATCTCGAAAACATTTCCGAATCTGCTCTCGAATTCGAGCGAATTGTCCCTCCAACCGAGCGCGAACTTAATACCATTATCAATCAACAAAAATTGAGTTGGTTAGAACGTTATCCCCACCAACTTTCTGGCGGACAATTGCAGCGAGTCACGATCGCGATGGCGATCTCTTGCAATCCCACTTTACTCATTGCTGACGAACCCACCACAGCATTAGATGTTACCGTCCAAGCAACAATCTTAGAACTCCTGCAAGAATTGCGCGATCGTCGCGAAATGGCGATGATTTTTATTACTCACGATCTGGGAATCATTGCCGAGATTGCCGACGTGGTTGCCGTCATGTACAAAGGCAAAATTGTCGAATCCAAACCGATTTTAGAACTCTTCCAAAACCCCACTCATCCTTATACTAAGAGCTTGCTAGCCTGTCGTCCCAGACTCGATCGCAAATCAAAAATCTTACCGACGATTAGAGATTTCATGTCAGAGCAGGTACTCTCAGACGGCACGATCGAAATTATTGAAAAGACTCAAACCCTAGACTTACTCAACCCAGATAATCTTGTCGAGGATGATGTCAAATTACCCGATCGGACTAAGATCGATCCAGTCTTGTCCGTCCGTAACTTAAAAGTTGGCTTTCCCGCTCAGGGCATATTTGGTAAAAACTTTCAACAATATAATTGGGCAGTTAATGATATTTCCTTCGATGTTTATCCCGGTGAAACATTAGGTTTAGTTGGTGAATCTGGCTGCGGTAAAAGTACCCTCGCTCGCACGATTATGCGCTTGATCGAACCCCAACAAGGAGCGATTAAATTTAATAATGCCGACATCACCCAACTGCGCGGTGAATCGATGCAAATTCTCCGCAGAGAATTACAAATTATCTTTCAAAATCCCTTCAGTGCCCTCAATCCTCGGATGAATATCGGTGACTTAATTATCGAGCCGCTGGTAATTCATCAAACAGTTAAAAATAAAGCTAAACGTCAAGAACGCGCCGCCGAATTACTCAAGCGCGTGGGCTTGAGTCCAGACTACCTCACATCTTATCCGCACCAATTATCTGGCGGTCAACGCCAACGAGTCTGTATCGCCCGCGCCCTCGTCCTCGATGCTAAGTTTATCATCTGCGATGAATCCGTCTCCGCACTCGATGTCTCCGTACAGGCGCAAGTCCTCAACCTGCTCAAAGAGCTACAAGCCGAACGCAATCTGACATATATTTTTATCTCTCATGACTTAGGCGTCGTCAAGTTTATGAGCGATCGCATTATGGTGATGAATCAAGGTAAGATCGAAGAAATCGATGATGCCAACACCATCTACACTTCACCCCAAACCGCCTACACGCGCAAGTTAATTTCCTCCATCCCCATCGGCACGATCGATCGGATCGTACACCAGCAAGAGCGGCGCGGATAGGGAATAGTGGATAGGGAATAGTGGATAGTGGATGGTGAATAGAAATAGTAGCCAGTAGGGTGGGCACTGCCCACCACATAGATTTCAGCGGTTATCAATTAATAAATAACGATGTCAAACTAACCTTGAAAAAACTTCACACAAACCTAAAACCTAGATGGTGGGCAGTGCCCACCCTACTACTACTACAAAGCCTACTATTCACGATCCACGATCCACGATCCACGATCCACTATCCACTATCCACTAAATGATTACCGTAGCCTTACCCAAAGGTGGTTTACTAAAAGATTGTATCCAGCTATTTCAGTCCGTTGGTTTAGACTTTAGTGCCTTCCTAGATAAAGACAACCGCCAACTTCAGATCGTCGATCCTACCAATCGCGCCAAAGCCTTACTCGTCCGCAACCATGATGTCCCAGTTTATGTCGAATACGGACAAGCCCAACTCGGAATTGTCGGTTACGATGTGCTTCGCGAAAAAACGCCCCAAGTCGCGCAACTAGTCGATCTCAAATTTGGCCCCTGTCGGTTATCAGTAGCCGTCAAAGAAAATAGCCCCTATCGCAATAGCTTAGATTTGCCCGCACACGGTCGAGTCGCTTCGACCTTCGTGCATTGTGCCAGAGAATATTTTGATAGTATCGATTTACCCGTCGAAATCGTCCCCCTGTCTGGCTCCGTAGAATTAGGCCCGATTACGGGGATGTCAGAAGCGATTATCGATTTAGTTTCGACGGGTAAAACCCTGAGAGAAAATGGTCTGATCGAGATTGAAACTCTATTCTACAGTAGTGCCAGACTGATTTCCCATCCCCTGAGTTATCGACTCGATCGAGACTCCCTCAGCGATTTAGTCGAACAAATTCGCACCAATATTTCATTAGTTACCAGTCCATCGTAATTAATTAGCAAACGGTGAAATCCAAAACCACAATCCTCGCGATCGGGTTATTTTGGATTGTTACCACCGTTATCGGGATCGTTTTACTCGGTGAACTCGATCGACAACAATTGCAATTGTGGTTGCAAAAAATGGGCGGATGGGCACCTGTTTTATATATCTCAATCTACGCGATCGCGACGAGTTTAAAATTCAACCAGCGTCCGAATAACGCCAACGTAGGTGGTGTCACTTGTGGCGTTATGGTCGGGATTGGTAATTACTAACACGCCTGCGGTGGTGGAAATATTTTCGGCGATCGGCCAGCGATAAAATGCTTCAATGTGCAAGGAGGTATCGGGGTCGGAAAATGATACTCCATTGGCGGTAAATTGATTGTGAGTTACTTTGGGTGGTTGACCGATAATAATCCCCGCCAAGCTATTCTTACCGCTAATATCTACCAGGGACAATGTAGCCGCCCAGTTGAAAATATTTGCAGTGGGATTTCTGGGTAAGTCCATTGCCTGAGCGCGAGTAAGTCCCGCCCAGCCGCCCAGATAAATGTTTGGGGAAATCTGCATTGAAGATTGCACCCCGAAGGCATCAGCGACGATCGCGTTACTATTATCATCGAACGGATCGTTAGCGCGATCGCTGCCTGTATTTGTATCGAGTCGATTGAAGGATTTAATATAGTTGACACCGATGCCAAATTGTGGGTTAGGTTGGTAAGTAATTTGGGCGATCGCACCATAGGCACCGCCAAATAGTCCTGCGTCGATCTCCTCAGCATCATCGGCAAGATAGCCCAAACCGAGAGTGACAGAATCTCCTAGCTTGTGGGTGATGCCAAAACCCGATCCTCGCCCCTGACGGTAGATCGGATTTCGCACGCCAAATCGCGAAATAGTGCCTTCACTACTACTGTCTAAATGGGGATTTAACGAGTCTCCGAAATGGGAAAGATTGCCACCTTTAGCTGTTGCAAATATTTCGGTTTTATTGTCGATCGGGAAGCGATATTCTAAGCGAGTTAGTTCGACTCGATCCTCAGTATTTCCTTGATAAGAGAGTCGGCTCATATCGCTACCCGTGACTCTATTTACTCCTGGAATATCGCTCTTTTGAAATCTAATTCTGAGTCGATCGAATCCAGTGAAACTGGTATTAATATTCAACCTAGCTCGGTAGCCAGCAGCGATGTGGCGATCGTTATTGTCTTCATCTGCGATCGGATTGCCACCGATGGCAACTCCGCTGAGTAATACTTCTCCCGATAGTTTGGTGCCGATTGGATATGTTGTTTTTCCGGCTGGAGTGGTTGGTGCGGCTGGTTGGGTGTTAGAGATTTTGGCTGGTATCGATCGAATCGTGTGATGCTTATTCGGCAAACAGTTCGATACGCAGGATTGTCCCGACACGTAGATCTCGGAATTGGCAAATCGATCGGCAGATTTTTTCCTGGTTTCTCGATTGGGTAAAGTGGCTAACTCTGGGGCAAAGGCTGTTTTTAACTCTTCGATCGCGGCTAAATCCGGTCGTGAAATTGCTGCTTGAGAATCGAAGATTCGATCGATCGTAGATTGGAGGGCGATCGCAAATTTGCGGCGGTTATTTGGTGATTTAGTCGTCAAATTAGGATGTGAAGTATATCGCTGTTGTAATTTTAGTAAGAGTGAATATTGCTCAGTTGTAATTGGTCTATTTGACGATCGTAGAGCATTTTTGGTGCTGACCAGTGGCGGGGGAGTCGAGGTAAATAACGCAGTATCCGCAGTGGTAGGATGGTTAAAAGTCATGTGTGATAATTTCCAGCCAACGTTGGTAGGGGCAATGTCTTGATTTGCTAAACCGTCGGGAAACAAAGGCGTGCGCAAATCGCTGTCTTGTCTTGACACACACAAATGGGAGGAAACCTCCCGTTCGATGCGTCGCTGTCTTGTCTCGCATAATCCGGGAGGAAACCTCCCGGCTGCGAGCCGCTGACTGAAACACATGAGTCGGAAACCTCCGCGTGATTTCAGTCGCTTCATGAATTGCCCCTACCAACGGAGGAATTACAAGACGGGGAGCTGACGGGGCTACGATACAGCTTCGGGTTCTTTCAGGCTCTGGAGTAGTGCAGTGCGATCGATATCAGCTAAAATTCGATCGCCTGCTTGAGCATTCAGGGCTGCTTGTTGTGGCGATTTTGCGCCGGGGATGGCGACAGGTTGGGCGGGATGGGAAATAACGTAGCGGAGGGCGGTAGTTGCCATCGTGGTATCGGGTGGTAAGTTCGCGCTGAGTGCTGTGACTGCGGCGATATCTCGATCGAGTTTGGCTTGTTTATCTGCATTCTTGTGCCATTTGCCGCGAATGGTGTCGGTGAAGACGGTATCGGCGGCATATTTGCCAGAGAGCAATCCTTGGGCGAGTGGCCCCCGCACGAGGACGGCGATGTTATGCTCGATGCAGTAGGGCAATATTTTGGCTTCGGCTTTGGGATTGAGTAGGGAGTAGTCGAGTTCGACGATGCTACAGTTACCAGCGATATTAAATTGTTTTATTACTTCAAATTTGTTGGTGGAGATGCCATAGGCGCGGAGATATCCCTGTTGTTTTAGTCCCTCGAAGGCTTCGAGATAGACGGTGGGATCTTCGATATCGCCTTCATGACACAATACGGCATCCGCCCAGTCAGTTTTCAGCCGAAATAGTGAGGCTTGCAGACACAAGCGGATGGTATCGACATTCTTGGGTAGCCCTTCATCGGTGCGTCGTCCCCAACTGCCGATTTTGGTGACGATGTAGGCTCGATCGCGAATGCCCTGTAAGGCTTTGCCCAAGCGTTCTTCGGACAATCCTTGGGGGATGCCATAAGCTTCGGCGGTATCGAAGAGATTGACGCCATTATCGAAGGCACTGTGAACTGTCGCAAGGGCGGTATCTTCGTCAATTTCGCCCCATTGATTACCGATATTCCAGGTGCCCATACCGATGGTAGAAACGCTCCAACCTGTCTTGCCAAATTCACGATATAACATTGATTTTTTCCTAGTAAATTATGAGTTGTAGGGTGTGTCACTGCGAAGCATGACGCACCAAGATCTTTACCGTTCGTCATTGCCTACGAAAGAGACAAGCAAATGAAAATTTATACATTTGAAATGAGAAATTCTGTTGTTAGATGTCCCGTGTAATTGAGGACTTCCAATTGAGGCTCATTTCCTTGTGAAAATTTCATCACGCTAATACCGCAGTTAGATTGCCGCAGCGAGTGATAATCGGCAGGTGAGAGATTAAAAGCCGTGCTAATTAGAGATCGAATGGTGCCAGCATGACTGACGAGCATTATTGTTTCACCGCCATGACGCGGTAATGTATCTTGCCAAAATTGGTTCGATCGAGCGTAGAGATCGAGTACGGGGTAAAATGCCTGGTTAGTATGTGGATCGACCATGACAAATCGATCGGGATGTTGCTTCCAACAGTGGTAATCTTCGGCAAATTTTTCCCATACATCCTGATGATAAAGTCCGTGCCAAGCAGGTAGATCGATTTCCCTAAGTTGCTGCGTGACATGAATATTTGCTGGATCGATCGAGGGATTCATCTGTGCTAATATTTCGCGGGCAGTTGCTTGTGCCCGCCTCAGCGAACTGACATACAGTGCATCAATAGTCAATCCACTCAAAAACTCTCCTGTTTGTCGCGCTGTCTGGCGACCGAAGTCAGTCAGCACCGATCCATCGCTACTCCCTTGATATCTCCCTTCGGCATTAAAGCTACTTTGCCCGTGGCGCACCAAGATAACCCGTGTTTCTTGTGGTGTGAGTTTTTCCCGATCGCATTCAAGCTTCCAAGACATGTTCTGCTCCTGCTATTTCATTGGTATCGTTTTGTAAGCGGTACAACTGGGCATAACGTCCAGCTTGCGCCATTAATTGCCGATGGGTACCGCGTTCTAAAATTTCGCCTTTTTCGATGTAGAGGAGGCGATCGCAGCCCTCAACCGCCCGGAGGTTATGCGAAATCAAAAATGTCGTACTGCCGCGTGTAAGGCGATTGAGAGCCTCATTGACGGCATGTTCGCTGGCTCCATCTAGTCCGGTAGTGGGTTCATCGAGAATGACGATCGGTGAGTGGCGGATGGCGGCTCTAGCGATCGCGATTCGTTGGCGTTGTCCCCCGGATAGAGTGCCGCCACGTTCGCCGACGATCGTGTCATAGCCTTGGGGTAAGTCCAGAATAAAATCGTGGGCATTTGCCAGCCGCGCCGCATGTTCGACTTCCGCATCGGTGGCTCCCAACCGTCCATAGGTGATGTTTTCCCTAATGCTGACGGCGAATAAAACGCTATCTTGCATGACGACGCTAATCTGTTGGCGGAGTGAGTCCAATTTATAAGTGCGAATATCTCTCCCATCGATGAGAATGCCGCCGACAGTGGGATCGTAGAGCCGTAGTAGTAAACTCGCGAGGGTGGATTTACCGCTCCCAGATGGCCCAACTAGGGCGATTTGTTCTCCTGGCTCGACATCAAAATTCACCTGTTTCAAAATCTGCCGACTCGGATCGTAGCTAAAAGATACATCCTGAAAGCTGACAGAACCGAAGAAAGCGTGTGCCTGTTTCGCTCCTGGCAAATCTCGAACATGGGGTTCGTAGTCGAGAATATCGATCGCCCGTTCTCCAGACGCGATCGCTTTGGCAATCTGACCGATTTGTTTGCTAATCTGGCGCATGGGGTCGAATGCTGTTTTGAGATAGTTAACAAAAATCAACACATCGCCCGGAGTCAACACTTTTTGTAAGACGAGCAGGGAACTCCGCCACACCACCACGGCTAAAACCAACGCCATCAGCACTTTAACCAACCCTTCCAAAAAAGTCGCCAATTTGAGCGATCGTACGCCTTCTTGAAGACTTTTGGTATTCTGAAGCAAGAAGTTTTGCTCTAACATATCGTGCAAGGAGAGAGCCTGCACGACTCTAATCGCGCCGATGGTTTCGCTGGTAGTATCAGCGATCGCGCCTTCAGAAGTACGATGTTTGTTAGTTTCCTTGCGAATCTGACCGACGATATTAGTCGTAGTAATCGCAAACAGGGGGAAAATCGCGATCGAAATTAGAGCTAGCTCCCAATTGAGCCAAAACATCACCCCGATCATCCCGACGATCGTCACTACATTCGCCAGAAACGGCAGTACAGTTTTGATCGTCACCAACCGCAAGCGTTCGATATCATAAGTAACTCGCGCAATCAAATCGCCACTCTTGAACCGTTGATGGAAAGATAGCGATAACCGCTGAATGTGACTGTAGAGGTTGCTCCGTACCTCAGATAGTACTTGAATTGCCGCCAGTGCCATCCCATAAGTACTCAAATAGGATGTGATACTGCGTAATGCGGCGATCGCGACGATCGACACAGCCAGCAACGTCAGCAACCACATCGGCGACAAACCCCGCGCAAAGCCCAAAACATCGGGATAGATATCTGTCTTGGAGAGCAATACACCGTCAAAAATGAATTTCAGCGGCCAAGGTTCGAGCAATCCTAGCGCGGTTTCGAGTAACAGCGTGAATAATGAGGTACCAATCAGCAGTTTCCGCTGGCGAATTTGTGGCCAGAATTTGACCAGGATATGCCAACTACCGGGGATGATGCCTTTAAGTTCCTTCTCTCCTGTCTGAATCATTATTTTGGGTTTTGGATTATGGCAACGGGTTAAGGGTATTCGCTTCGTTCTACTACTACCGCCGCCGATTGAAATCGGGGCTAATGGTGCAAAGTCCGCCTACGCGGACTGATTGAGTAGATCTGTAGGTTGGGTTGAGGCACGTTGGCGAAGCCTTTCGGAACGAAACAACCCAACATCTACACAATCGATCTGTGGGATTGTTGGGTTTCACATTCGTTCAACCCAACCTACAAATCTACAGATCTGGGGTGGAAATCCCCTCCTCGGAGCGACGTTTTTATTCGGGGGTTCCCCCCGAATAAAAAAACGTCAAGACAGGGGTGCCCAGAGGGCGGGGTGGGTAGATCTACGCCCCAACCCCACTATACCCGAATCCCTAATCCCTA
>NZ_JANLWO010000854.1:0-8046 GCF_031364565.1 Chamaesiphon sp. OTE_20_metabat_361 | reverse complement strand
AAAGTCCCCCTGTTAATGGGGGATTTAGCGGCTTTTTTTTGTCTAGGGTTCCCCCCTAATAAAAAAACGACGCATCGAACGGAAGGTTCCCTCCCGTTCGATGCGTCAAGACAACGACAAGACAGGGGGATTTACCCACTGCAAGCGAAGCAATTAGACTTTCCAAACATCCTCTCAAGACCGCCAGCGGCAAGCTACAGCAACAACACTCGGACTGTAGCGCCAGCCGCGATCGCACTCGTGTCTACAGGGATCGTTGCCAGCGCATTGGTACCTGCAAGATTAATTAGATTTGCCGAACTTTGAGTGCCACCAGCCAGACTAAACTGATATCGTCCATCGCTGAGTGCCAACTTGCCCCAAAGATAGGTTTCGCGCTTACCATCAGCACTCAGATCTTGAGTGGCGATCGCCTCGATCCAGGCTGGTTGGTACTCAGACTCAGGTAAACCCGAAAATTTGGCGATCGCCAGTTTGACAAAGCGCCAGCAGCCAACTAGAGCCGAAACGGGATTTCCCGGTAGTCCGAAATAAACCACCGGGCGACTTTCCCACACGAATTTAGCAACTGTCAAAGGTTTGCCCGGTTTAATCGCCACCGCCCGGACGCAAATATCCCCACCTAGCTCTCCTAAGATCGCCTCTACATAGTCATAATCGCCCACAGAGACGCCACCAGTCGAGAGGACAAAATCCGCAGTTGCAATCGCTTCAGACATCGCAGCGGTCAATTTTGCCCGATCGTCGGGGACGATTCCCAGGCAGATCGGGATACCCCCAACCTGAGTAACGAAGGCGGCGATCGCATATTGATTAGAATCGACAATTTGCCCCGGTTTGAGTGTTTCGCTGGGCGTCACCAATTCATCACCAGTAGACAGGATTGCCACGCGCGGACGCTGATATACCTCAACTCGATCGCATCCCGTCGCTGCCAAAATCGCGATTTCGGGCGGATTTAAGACTGTCCCCGCCGCCAGCAGCGGATCGCCAATCCGGGCGTATTCCCCCCGCTGGCGCACGAACGATCGCGCTGTCGGGGCGATTTGAATTTTGACAAAGTTTTTCTGAACGCGTTGGGTATGCTCCTGCATGACGATCGTATCCGCACCCGCAGGGACGATCGCGCCTGTAAAGATCCGGGCGGCTGTTCCCGATTGGATCTCCTGCTGCGGCTGATATCCCGCCGGAATTTCCTCGACGACTTCCAGGGTAATCGGATGCTTGGGCGTACTCGATCGCACATCGGCAAATTTGACGGCATAGCCATCCATCGCCGAGTTATCCCAATGGGGAAAATCCAATTTACTGGCGATCGATTCTGCTAAAATTCTCCCGGTTGCCAGCGTCAGATCGATCGTTTCGGTGTTACTGGTAGGACGGACTAAATCGAGAATAATCCGTTCGGCTGCGGCTACAGGAATCATGAGGGTGGCGATATTAAATTAATTGAGAATTGAGAATTGAGAATTGGGTTGTTAGGATGGGGATTTAAACCCCTGCTTCTTGTTAATTACGATCCACTATAGGACTATGCGCGACGTTTACCATGTCACACTTCCGTGACGAGCGCAGGCGTGCGAGAGCCGCAATTCTCAATTCTCAATTCTCAATTCTCAATTAATCGCCACCTTTAAGGGCACGATTAAAATTCTGACGATAGGAAGCATTGACAACATAGCAAACTGGCCATAGTAAAGCCAAGACAATCTTAGTCGGCAGCGTACGTTGATAGTTGGTGCGGTTGAAATTGCGCGAAAATCTCCAAACACCATATCCGTATGCCCCAACCAATCCGACGACAACGAATTGCATAAGTCTTGCCTAAATCTTGATTAATGATGATTGTTACAGAATCGGCAGCGAAATTGCCTTAATATGACAATCTACAATCTATTTTAGCCCGATTCTCTAATTATCGATTGGGGTAGATATATTAACCTATGCGATCGCCCTGCTCCAGCCGTTAAGAATCAACTGACAATTAAGATATATTGGGCGACTACCCCCTAGAACACAAAGATATGCAACTGCGCGCAGTATTGATGGCTGGAGGTTCCGGGACGCGGTTGAGACCCTTAACCTGCGAACTTCCCAAACCGATGGTACCAGCGATCGATCGACCGATCGCCGAGCATATTATCAATTTGCTCAGACGCCATCAGATTACCGAAATTATCATTACCTTGCATTATCTCCCCGAGGTAATTCAGAATTATTTTGGCGATGGGAGTGACTTTGGTGTCAAAATTCACTATGCGATCGAGGCAGAACGCGCCCTCGGTACGGCTGGTTGCGTCAAAAATGTCGAAGAAATTTTGGGCGGGACATTTTTGGTAATTAGTGGCGATAGTCTCACTGATATCGATCTAACTGGCGCGATCGAATTTCACCGCCAAAAAGGTGCCAAAGCGACGATTATTCTCACTCAAATTCCCTATCCGGTAGATTTTGGGGTAGTAATTATCGATGAAGATAAACGCGTGCGCCGCTTTTTGGAAAAGCCTTCAGCGAGTGAAGTATTTTCTGATGCTGTCAATACGGGTATCTATATCCTCGAACCCGAAGTCTTGGACTATCTCCATCCCGATACCGAAGCCGACTTTTCCCAAGATTTATTCCCGCAACTGCTAGCGCACGATGTCCCCATGTACGGCTACGTTGCCAAAGGCTACTGGTGCGACATCGGTCAACTCGACACCTATCGCGAAGCTCAATACGATGCGCTGCGCGGCAAAGTCAAGCTCGATTGGCCATTTCCCGAAACTAGCCCAGGGATCTGGATCGGCGCAAATACTTATATCGATCCGAGTGCCCAAATCGAGGCTCCCGCTGTAATTGGCGCTAATTGTAAAATTGGGGCGCGGGTCAAAATTTCGGCAGAAACGATCGTCGGGGATAATGTGGCGATCGGTGCTGGTGCCAATCTCAAACGTCCGATTATCGGCAGTGGCTGCATCATCGGCGAGGATGCCCAGCTCCGGGCTTGCGTCCTCGCGCGGGGGGTGAGAGTCGGTCGCGGCGCACAAGTCCTGGAAGGGGCAGTGTTGGGCGCACTGTCGAATGTGGGCGAGGAGGCGCAAATCAACCCGAATGTCCGCGTCTGGCCGAATAAAGAAATCGAACCCTTAGCCGTCCTCAATATCAATCTCATTTGGGGTCAAATCGCCCACCGCAATCTGTTCGCCCAGCGCGGCGTACAAGGGTTGGCAAATATCGATATCACGCCCGAATTCGCCGTTAAACTCGGGGCAGCATATGGTTCCACCCTCAAACCCGGCTCCCAGGTAACGGTTTCCCGCGATCAGCGGAATGTCTCGCGGATGGTGTCGCGATCGCTGATTGCCGGATTGATGTCGGTAGGGATTAATATTCAAGATCTCGAAGCTACCGCCATCCCCGTCGCTCGCAAGATTATCTACTCCTTGCGCCAACGTCAGGATGAAGTCACCGTTGTCGGCGGCATCCACGTCCGATTGCATCCCGATCGGATGGATTCGATCTTAGTCGAATTCTTCGACGATCGCGGCATCAATATCTCCACCACCCAAGAGAAAAAGATCGAATCCGCCTACTTTAAAGAAGACTTACGCCGCGCGCGTATTTCCGAAATTGGCGATGTCAATCGCTTCTCCCAAGGCATGGAAATCTACAAAGCTGCCTTCCAAAAACAACTGAATATCGACGCGATCCGTCATGCTAGTTCCAAAGTAGTTGTCGATTATGTCTACGCCGTCTCTGGCGCGATCCTGCCCATCCTCCTGTCCAAATTCGGCTGCGATGCGGTAGTCCTCAACGCCAGCCTCAGCCAGATGTCCCTCACCGCCAACGAGCGGGAAGTCCTCCTCAACCAGCTCGGACACGTCGTCGTCGCCCTCAAAGGCTCCTTCGGCGTCCAAGTCTCCGCCCATGGCGAACAACTGATCCTCGTAGACGAAGAAGGCGTACCCATTCGCGGCGATATGCTCACCGCCCTGATGGTGCAAATCGTCCTCACCGCCTATCCCGGCGGGACTGTCGTCGTCCCCGTCCAAGTCTCCAGCGCGATCGAACAAATCGTCCGCCGTCATGGGGGCAAAGTCAAGCGCACCAAAGCCAGCCCCACCGCCCTGATGGAAGCCTGTCAGCAGCTCCCAAACGTCGTCCTCGGCGGGAGCGGGGAAATGGGCTTCATCTTCCCCGAATTTCACCCCGGCTTCGATGCGATGTTCTGCATCGCCAAGCTGATCGAAATGCTCACCCGCCAAGAGCGCTCCCTCAGCAGCCTTCGCGCCGAACTCCCCCGCGTCTTCTACCGCAGTCACTCGATCCGCTGTCCCTGGACGGCAAAAGGCGGCTTGATGCGGCATATTCTCGAAACCCATCAACCCGAATATTTAGATACCGAAGATGGTGTCAAAATTATCAATTATCAAGACGATCGCTGGATCTTAATTCTCCCCGATGCAGGCGAACCTTTGGTACATATTTATGTCAATGGTAACGATCGCAATTGGGTCGATGAAACGATGCGCGAATACCGCCAACAAGTCCAAGATTTTATCGAACAATATCGTCAGACTAGTGATTAGGCTTTAGGCAATACCAATAATTGTGGGAGATTTGGGTTGCCTCCTAACGGAGAGGCTACGCTAACGTTTGCGCTCTACCCAACCTACGATTTATGTGAGGGCTACTAGTGATTGATGATTTCACCTGTTTTGTTAGGATAATATATAGATTAAATTAAAGGGAATAAATCTATGTCGATTGTCGTTACCCTAAGTCCGGAACTGGAAGAACAGCTACGAGAGAAAACAATACGTCAAGGACAGGATATTAATCTTGTTGCGGCTGAGCTTTTGGCGAGTGTTCTTGAATGGGAAACACAAGATTCAGCGGAAGCGATCGTCGGTATTCAGCAGGGATTAGATGAGTTCGATGCAGGCAAGTTTCGATCCTTTGATGAATATGCTACCGAACAGCGTCAAAAACATCATCTAAGTAGCTGGGCGTAATTAAATATAAGATATCGTGTAGGGTGGGCACTGCCCACCAGCTATGTTTCAGACATAATCTATCTTATAAATAATTGCATCTACCTACTTACCAACATGAAGTATCATGTTGAAATTTCAAGTCTGGCTGAAGCTGAAGCAGATCGAGCCTTCCTAAGCTTATTACAGTTTATGTCTCCCGATCGAGCTAGTCAGAGCCAGTAGGGTGGGCAGTGCCCACCATCATAGTTACAGGTATTTTCTAGTGTCTAAACATATCGATTAACATGCTAACCTCGAAGCTTAATTCATCGATTTTTACTGACCGATTTTGAGCAATTCGACATCAAAAATTAGCGTCGCATTCGGTGGGATAACACCGCCAGCACCTGCTTCACCATAAGCCAATTTCGGCGGAATTGTTAATTTACGACGTTCGCCGACCTTCATCGTACTCAGCGCTTCATCCCATCCAGGAATTACTCTACCTTCACCTAATGGGAAGCTAAAAGGTTGACCCCGATCGCGCGAACTATCAAACTTTTTACCATTAGTAAGCGTGCCAGTATAGTGGACAAAAACTGTTTGTCCTTTTTTGGGGGTGGCTCCTTTACCAGTTTTGAGGACGGTATATTTTAAGCCAGAAGGAGTTGTAATGGTCTTGGCATTTTTGCTGAGTGCTGTGGCGATCGGCTGGTGTTGTGACGGATTAACAGCGATCGCCGCTGGGTTGCCAACTGCCAATTGCAGTAACGAACCTAAAAAACTCGCACCAAGTATCCCGATCGAACTAACTAAAATTTTGCTCATTTATGCACCTAAATTTCTCGTTATTTACCTTACCATGAATTAATATTAGTTCGACTCAAATATGTCGATCGAGTTTAACTAATGACAGCTTCTAAATAGGCGGGTAATTGTGTCGTTTCATCGCAAATAGCTAGACTGAGTTGCTGGCGAGTCAAGCCGACAGTCTGGCGCAGATCGGCATTAATCAGATTGGCACCTTCGAGGTTGGTGCTTTTGAGATTCGCGCCTTCGAGATTGGCACCTGCAAGATTTGCCGAGCTGAGATCGGCACCTTCGAGGTTGGCTTTCCACAAATAAGCATCTTCGAGATCGGCTTGCCAGAGGCTGGCATCGCTGAGATTGGCTCTGCCGAGTGAGGCACCTGCTAGTTTGGCTTGCCACAGGTGCGCTTGCCGCAGATTTACTTGCCACAGATTTGCCCCCCAGAGTTCGATGCCGTTGAGATCGGCATTGCGGAGATTACTTTGGCGCAGTTCGATAATTCGATCGGGGAGATCTTTGCTACTATCCCGGCGGGTTAAAATAGTCATAACCGCTTGAATATCTGTCGGGATCCGCAACGATTGGGGGAGTCGGCGACTGGGGGCGGGGCTAGGGGGATCGCCAGTGGACGATTTTTCCCATCGGGGCGGTGATGAGACTTCGACTCTCGCCGAGCGTTCGCGCACGAAGGCGGTGAGGACTTCGATCGTCAGCCAGTACTCCGCTGGGGAATCCCGAGCTAGGCATTCGAGGGTATAGATGCCGCCGAGCCGAATTTCAACTTTATCGCTGGCTAAGTGCGAAATTGCTTGACTGAAGCGATCGGTAATCGATCGATCGTAGGTGAGTTGCCATCGCGCCTCAGCACGGCGTAAATACTGCCAGCCAGCATATGCTAGCCCTCCGAGTAACAATGTGCCAATACCGTCAAACAAGACATCATAGACACCATTTTGGGCATTAATCCGATCGCGTTCGAGCAGGATCGGTTCCTTTTCGAGATTCACGCGTGCGACGGGAGAGATCGCCTCATGCGAAATTTTATCGATGTCTTGTTGGAGTTGCTGGATTTGCTCGTTGAGATGTCTGAGACTGGTTTGTTGAAAAAACCAGATCCCGCCCAGCAGCAGACTTCCAACCGCGATCGCCGCAGGCAACCGCCAACTTCCCGCCGGGAGCGCCTCCAAGTCATCATCCCCAGACGAACCACTCGCCCGCTCCTGCCATAATCGCGATCGATTCATAAACGTCACCTGCTAATATGCCTCTGAAAGATTGCTACGCGTTCCTCAGAGGGTTTTGCCTCGCAAAATTGCACTGATGGTGTTAGGTTAGTGCCAAATTAGGATATATTTTCTTTAGCTTTATATCCTAGCCGAAATTGTCGCCTCCAACAATCAATTTTGCAATGCGATCGAATCCCCCCGCGTTGCTAGCGCCGCTGACATTGTTGCTTTGCTAAAGTTCGACAGATCTCTTACCTAGAAAATATTCTCATGCTAACAACATTTACCGTTCCCGATTTGGCTTGTGGTGCTTGCGTTGCTACCATCACCCAAGCGATTAATGCCGTCGATCCGCAGGCTAAAATTGTTGCTAATTCTCAGACTAAATTAGTCGAAATCGAGAGCGAGCTACCAGTTATGACGCTCGAAGCAACTATCGTAGACGCAGGATATACGATCGGCAAATAATCGCGATCTGCTACTTTTTTTAACTATCGATCGTGAAAACGCTAACGTTTATTAGGGTCTGAGTATGCTAAGGTACGTCGGCTGAAAATCAACAAATATCAGGGATCTAAATCCCCTATTAATTATTAATTATTAACTATTAATTATTGAACTATCCCCTACAACTGATTCCGAGACTTAATTTGCAGATAACGATCGACTAATCGATCGCTAATTTGGGTTGCTGGTGCATCCAAAACGAGGACACCTCGACGCTGGAGATTGGCAAAGGCGAGTTCGCGCTGGCGGAGCAGATCGATCGCGACGGCTTGAGTGTATGCTCCAGGAATATCGGTGGCTAATTGCTGAGCGCACAGATCGACTTGCGGATCGCGGAGCGTGACACAAAAAGGCAGGTAGCGCGGCGTAAGTCGCCCCAACGCTGTGAGGAGTTCGGCGGAGGCGATATCGTCAACAATATCGGTAATAACCACAACCAGAGCGCGGCGGCTCTGCTGCTTGAGAATATTGGTAACAGCGCCCAGATAATCGGGTTCGAGCAATTCGGGCTGAATCCGACTGAGCCTGTCGAGTATTCTCGAAAA
>NZ_JANLWO010000817.1:0-5592 GCF_031364565.1 Chamaesiphon sp. OTE_20_metabat_361 | reverse complement strand
TAGACATAATTAATTATTTACTCCTTGTCAATGAAATTGCAACACACGATGTGAGCGCAAAGATGAATATTTGAGCCAGGGGAGTAAGATTTAGCACATATAAAGTTACTAATTCGTAAAAAAATCAATATGATTTTTACTTACTGACTGCTGGATAACGGTTACCAGACGTAACAGAGGATTTCGCCACCGACGCCTTGTTTGCGAGCTTCGCGATCGGTCATAATCCCACTAGAGGTGGAGATCACGGCAATCCCAATCCCACCCAAAACTTTAGGTAAGTCTTTGTGGTTGGAATAAACGCGCAGTCCAGGCTTACTCACACGTTTGAGCGCGGTAATAATTGGCTGACGATTTTTGCCTTTGTATCTGAGGGTCAGGACTAATTTTTTTTCAATCCCTTCGCCAACTTCTTCATATTCGCCAACGTAGCCCTCTTGTCTGAGGACGGTAGCAATACTACGAGTGAGCTTGGTTGCGGGCAGATTGGTGGTTTGATGTTTGACGATGCTCGCATTCCGAATGCGAGTCAGCATGTCTGAGATAGTATCGTGTGCCGCCATTTGTTGTTTAGGGTGAAAATTAGTGAATAGTGAATAGTGGATAGTGGATAGTGAATAGGGGTGAGCTATTGCTCTCCATCGATCCATACCACGATTGCTGCCGTTGTGTATAAGGGTTAACTTGTACGGAAGGGCATTCCCATTTCTTTTAGTAGTGCGCGTCCGGCTTCGTCGTTATCGGCTGTGGTGATAATCGAGATATCCATCCCGCGAATCTGGTCGATTTGGTCGTACTCGATTTCCGGGAAAATGAGTTGCTCGCGAATCCCAATACTGTAGTTACCGCGACCGTCAAAGCTTTTGGGGCTGATCCCTCGGAAGTCCCGAATGCGGGGGAGAGTCAAGTTGATAAATCTGTCTAAGAAAGCGTACATCCGATCGCCGCGTAGTGTCACCATCACACCGACAGGCATTCCCGCCCGGATTTTAAAACCTGCGATCGCTTTTTTAGCACGGGTGACAACGGGTTTTTGTCCGGTGATTTTAGCGATTTCGGCGATCGAAGATTCGAGCGCTTTAGCATTTGTCGCTGCTTCGCCTAGTCCTCTGTTGACCGTAATTTTGATCACCTTGGGCACTTGCAGCGTATTGGTATAACCAAATTGCTCCATCAGCTTGGGCGTAATTTGCTCTTGAAACTTGGTCTTGAGTTGTTGTGCCATGATTGTTCGAGGATGATTTCCTGGGCTTGGTCAGGATAGATAGCAAGTAATAAATAGACTGAATCGCGATCGATCTAGTCGATGATTTCGCCAGTTTTCTTTAACATGCGGACTTTCTTGCCTTCAGCATTAACCGTATAGCTAATCCGGCTAGCGACGTTTTGTTTGGTCGAGTAGACCATCACTTTGGAGCTGTGAATCGGTGATTCTGACGTATCGATCCGACCCGATTCGCCTTCTTGCGCTGGTTTGATGTGCTTGGTGCGAATACCCACACCTTTGACAATCACCTTGCTCAATTCGGGAATGGACTTGAGAATTTCGCCGATCTTACCTTTATCTCTACCAGAGATAATTTGCACGGTGTCGCCTTTTTTGACGTGCATCCGATGTTTGACTTTAGGTTTTTGGATTGCCATTTGTTAGAGTACCTCTGGAGCCAGGGAGACAATTTTGGTGAAACTTTTGTCGCGAAGTTCGCGAGCGACAGGGCCGAAAACGCGAGTACCTCTGGGGTTGCCTTCAGCATTAACTAATACGGCAGCGTTATCGTCAAACCGAATACTCATACCACTATCGCGGCGCATGGTATGTCTGGTGCGAACGATGACGGCACGAACTACTTCGGATTTTTTGACTGCCATATTCGGCGTGGCATCTTTGACAACAGCGATAATGGTATCGCCGACGCCGCCGTAGGTACGATTACCCGCACCGAGGACGCGGATACACATAATTTTGCGAGCACCGCTATTGTCCGCAACGGTTAAATAACTTTCTTGTTGGATCATGGTTTTAGAGGGTAGGGGGTAGGGAGTAGAGGGTAGGGAAGAGAGAAATTAACCTCTCGCATCGCTACTTGTCCTAACCCCACCAGGGAATAGTTAGGCTTTAGTACTGAGAATTTCTGCAAGTGTCCAGCGCTTGGTGCGGCTCAGGGGGCGGGTTTCAGTAATCCGCACTCTGTCGCCTTCTTTGCACTGGTTTTCTTCGTCGTGAACTTTGTATTTTTTGGTTCTGACGACTACTTTGCCGTATTTGGAGTGCGCGGAGCGGTTCTCGATCGCGACTACTGCCGTTTTTTGCATTTTGTTGCTGACAACGATGCCAACTCTTTCTTTGACTGCCATTTTTTGTTAATTACCTGTGGCTGGAGGATGTTGATTGAATTAAACCTTGGTGGTTTTACGTTGGTGTTCTACTGTCAATAACTGCGCTAGTTTGTGGCGATTATGTTTGAATTCGTGGGTTTTTTCTAACCGACGAGTAGCTTGGCGAAGGCGCAGGTCAAACAAGTTGCGTTTGACAGCGATAATTTCCGCAGCTAATTCTTCGTCGGTTAAGCTTATTACTTCAGCAATTTTGGGCAGAGCCATAACCTTAATCAGTCTCGTCTTCTAAGTGTGGTTTGATAATAAATTTGACCTTGATCGGTAGCTTGTGCATCGCTAGACGCATGGACTCCCGAGCAATATCTTCAGGAACGCCACCAATCTCAAATAAGATCCGACCGGGCTTGACTACTGCGACCCAAAATTCGGGAGAACCTTTACCCGAACCCATCCGGGTTTCTGCTGGGCGCATCGTCACGGGTTTGTCAGGGAAAATCCGAATCCAGATTTTACCACCCCGTTTGAGATAGCGGTTCATGGCTCGCCGACAGGCTTCAATCTGACGGGAAGTGATCCATGATGGCTCGATCGCCTGCAAGCCAAATTGACCGAAGGCAATCTCATTTCCTCTGGTAGCTAAACCAGTCATTCTACCGCGCTGTTGTTTGCGGAATTTCGTTATTCTAGGACTTAACATTATTTACTTCCTATCCTTCATCAGAGCGGTCTTCAAACTGCTGACGGCGGCGTTGTTGGTTTTGCCGACGCTTGGGTTGAGCAGCACTAGGTACTTCGAGATTTTCTTGTCCGGGGATGATTTCGCCCTTAAAAACCCAAACTTTGACACCGATGATGCCATAGGTGGTGTCTGCGGTCTTGGAAGCGTAGTCGATATCGGCACGGAGGGTGTGCAAGGGCACGCTACCTTCACGAGCTTGTTCGGTACGGGCGATTTCAGCGCCGTTGAGTCGTCCGCCGACTTGGATCTTGATCCCCTTAACTTCGGCGCGTTGCGCCCGTTGGATCGCCTGACGGACGACGCGACGGAAGGAGACGCGGCGAGAAAGTTGTTGAGCGATAAATTCCGCAATTAGCGCGGCATCGGCGTCAACTTTCGCAATCTCAATGACATTGATCCGAATTTGGCGATCGGTACCGAGTTTCTTGAGCAACGCTTGACGAATGACTTCGATCCCACTACCTTGACGACCGACAACTACACCTGGGCGAGCTGTATGGATTTCGAGTTCGATCTGGTCGGCTTTACGCTCGATCCGTACCTTAGAAATCCCCGCAGTGCTGAGGGTTGTATCTTTCTCGATGTGTTGGCGAATGATGTAGTCTTCTTTGAGAACTTCAGAATACTTGCGGGTATCTGCATACCACCGCGAACGGTGTTCTTGCGTGATCCCGAGTCTAAAGCCAACTGGATGAATCTTCTGTCCCATGTTATTTTTTTATATGCTCCCTAGTTCGTCTCCGCCACTGCCACGGTGATGTGACATGTCGGTTTGCGGATTTTGTAAGCGCGACCTTGCGCTCTGGGGCGGAAGCGTTTGAGCGCGGGGCCACCGTCAGCGAAAGCAGTAGAGACTACTAACTTGGCTGGATTCATCCCATTATTATGCTCGGCGTTAGCTACAGCCGATCGCAAGACTTTGATAATTTCTTCACATGCTTTGTAGGGCATGAATTCGAGAATAATCAAGGCTTCGCGGTAGGAACGTCCCCGAATTTGATCTAGTACGCGGCGCACTTTGAAGGGAGACATGCGAATATATTTCGCAACTGCTTTGATTTCTGTTTTGTTATCGATCGCCATATTTTTTCCTCTTGAATCCATCTAAAATTCAAATTTACTTTGAATTATCTGCCGGATTTCTTGTCTCCCTTCGAGTGGGAACGATAGTTACGTGTGGGTGAAAATTCACCTAATTTGTGACCGACCATTTGATCGGAAACAAAGACAGGCACGTGTTGACGACCGTTGTGTACTGCGATCGTATGTCCGACCATTTGCGGCAAGATCGTGGAAGCCCGCGACCAAGTTTTAATTACGTCTTTACGACCAGACGCATTCATTTTTTCAACTTTTGTCATCAGATGATCGGCGACAAAAGGACCTTTTTTGAGAGAACGACCCATAATTTAGTGGATAGTGAATAGTGGATAGTGGATAGTGAATAGATTGCCTTGAGCTTGCTCAAGGATGGACAGTGGATAATGAATAGTTCTTTATTGCTATCCACTACCCACTGTCCACTATCCACTCCCTTAGTTCTGACGACCGCCTTTACCGCGTTTCGAGGATTTACGACGACGGCGGATGATGAGTTCGCTGCTGGCCTTTTTCTTCTTACGAGTCTTGTAGCCCAGGGTTGGCTTACCCCAGGGTGTAACTGGGCCAGGACGACCGATCGGCGCACGACCTTCACCACCACCATGGGGGTGATCGCAGGGGTTCATGACACTACCTCTGACCTTCGGACGACGACCTTTCCAGCGGTTGCGTCCGGCTTTACCAGCACTGGTGTTTCGGGCGTCGGTGTTGCCGACTTGACCGATGGTAGCGTAGCATTCCTTCCGTACCATCCGGACTTCACCAGAAGGCATTTTCAGGGTCACATAGTCGCCTTCTTTAGCTACTAATTGGGCGGCGGCACCAGCAGAGCGGGCAATTTGAGCGCCTTTACCAGCAGTAAGCTCGACGCTGTGAACTGTCGTACCTAAAGGAATATTAATCAGTGGTAGGGCATTGCCGATCTCAAACGGCGACTCTGGCCCAGTAATGATTTCCATGCCGACGGTCAAACCGACGGGATGTAGAATATAACGTTTTTCGCCATCCTTGTAGAATAGGAGCGCAATCCGGGCATTCCGGTTGGGATCGTACTCGACAGTAGCGACGCGGGCGGGGATGTTGATTTTGTCTTGACGACGGAAATCAATCTGCCGATAGAGTCGTTTGTGACCACCACCGCGACGGCGGCTGGTAATGACACCGCGATTGTTGCGCCCTTTAGCACGGTGTTTGTTGTAAACGAGTGATTTTTCCGGCTGATTACCCACGGTAATTTCCGCAAAGTCGGAAATTACGGTTTCGCGAGTACTGGGCGTATATGGCCGATAAGAACGGGTTCCAATAATTCGGTGTTAGTTGTTTGGGATTAGGTTAGGGAGCGGGGGAGGCGGGGGGACGGGGAGAGCATTAGCGAAAAACGTTATATTCTACATCCCGTCGGTTTGACCGTCGGC
>NZ_JANLWO010000748.1:0-4265 GCF_031364565.1 Chamaesiphon sp. OTE_20_metabat_361 | reverse complement strand
TCTTAACTGTTAGAACACACTTCTAGCATAATCCCTTGCCCGTGTCCCAGAGCAGTTTCTTTCATCCCTTAGACGACGTTTTAGTCGGCTTAGTTGCTCTGAAAGAGAATCGATCGAACTTTGCTCTGATTGATGGTTCTTCCAAGATCTGGGTCATTGGATGGATGGCGATATTCCGTTCCCGCACTTTTAGGAAAAGTCTTTCCATGCGTCTCCCAGTTTCAAGCAGTGCCGCTACTGAATTGTCCTGACTGGTAATTAAAATCCAGCCTGCCGATTCCGATACTTCTTTCTGAATATTATCGATACCTCGTTCTCTAAAATCCTTGGTCATCACATTGTCTTTATCGTAAGAATTTCGCACTACCCAACCAGGAATTCCAGTTATTTCCATCCCTGCGGTTGTCAGCCCATCACGATATTTATCGGCATCCCGACTGGAAAATCTAATCCAGTCAGCTAACTCTTGCTGTGCTGGATCGCGGTAAGATTGCAGGCGATTGGCAGCGATCGTTTGTTCGTCAATAAATTTACTTTCTTTGCTAGTGTTAGGTAGGTAATGAATAAATTCCGGCTCTGAATCGACAAGATATGTAATGTCTTCTTGTTTTAGCAGATCGTTGAGAAAATTAGAGCGGACAGTCCGACGGCTGGTAATTTTTGTAATGTCAAAATTATTTGGAGATGCTGTTTTACTTAGCTTTACTTCCATCACCCGATCGTCCTGATTAGTTGTAGCTAATAACTTCCAATCGCAGGCGTAGCCAAAGGAACCAGCAGCATATTCAAGATTTTGTAGGAAAGCACCGATCGATAACATTGTTTCACGCTGAGTCGGATCGACGGCAGGTAGCCATTTACTTTTATCGTTACCGATAATCCAGTGATAAGGTTCGAGATATCGAACGAACCACGGCTGGGTATTATGACCGCTCGGCGCAAGTGAAGCTAAAAATAAAATCTCTTTTTCATCCGGTTTGAGAGTTTTATGGTTATCCTCTGCCTGTTGTACATCGGCTCTAACTAGGTTAGTACGATCGCTCAATAAATAAGTTGTTGTCCCAACTAACCCGATCGTTCCACTGATAATGCCGATAAATTTTATTCTGTTCATAACGAACACCTTATTAAAGTATTAATCGAATTGCTTAGTGAATTATCTAATATTTATCCGACTGCTATTGGTTGTAAGCACAACCAACATTGTCGATAGTCCTCAACATATTGCTGCATCGAAATTGGTATGTGCTCTAGCAATTGATGTACATTTGATGTCACTAAATCTGCCAATCCATACCGAGCAGTGGTATAAATGCCCACCATTACCAATACGAATTGCCATGAGAATCCTTGCCTTAACATTTGCCAAACAAATATTGGAATTGAGGAATTAGTATATTGAATTTGTCTGCCTAAAACAGTTGTAAAAATGCTTGCAACTTCATAGTAAGTTAGAGCTACTGTGCCTGTAAGATCGTAAGCACGATTTCTTGATAGTTCTCCTTTGGACTTATCCGGTACTTCTGTTAATATTTTCACCGCAACCGCAGCAATATCTCGCACATCAATAAAACTCGTCCTACCATTACCAGCAGGCATAAACAACCTATCGCGCAGCCGAATATCTTCGCGATGGGTGGTATTTAAGTTTTGCATGAAGAAGCTACACCGTAAGAATATTGCGGAGATATTTAATTGTTCAATTGCTCGTTCGATTTTATAATGTGGCACAATCCGATTTTTATCTGCTCCAATAATCGACAGAAATACAATCTCTTCAACACCTGCTCGTTTGGCTGCATTTAAAGCAGGCGTAATTTTGTGAATATTTGCGATCGCAGGTGGACGCACTAGAAAAAGTTTATTAATTCCAGCGAAAGCATCTGCAAAAGTATCAGGATTAGTAAAATCGAATAAAATACATCGAACATTACTACCGAAACTCTTTGCAGCTTCAATTGGATTTCTAACTGCTGCGGTAACAGGCAATTCCTGTAGTGAGAGTAATCGCACCACTTCTTGCCCGACATTGCCCGTCGCCCCTGTTACTAAAATATTTGTCACCATCAGAATTTACCTCTTTTAGAGCTATTGCTTTCTGAATATTAAAATCGACCATTTAGGCAAATTGATATACAGCTTCTCGTCTGACTGCACTTGCAGATCGCTTCCATAGTTACCCGAATCATTCCAGCCGTCATACTGCGGTGATTGAGAGTTGAAAATTTCTGACCACCGCCCAGTTTCTCCACCCAAATGGATTCCATAATCATGTTCCGACCACTGACGATCGCTCGAATTTACAACAACTATGATAATATTGCCGCCTTCATGCCAACGTTTAAAAGCTAAGACTGTATTAGTGCGATCTTCATGAATAAATTGCAGAGTATCACTACGTAAAGCTGGATTATGCCAGCGTACCCAGTTGATATCTTTGACTAAATTTCGCATTGGTATCCCGATCGGATCTCCAGCAATTGCCCAATCAAATCGATGTTCTGATGTCGCTGGATTTCCGTCTGGATTCGGCCACCAATAGCCCCAATGATGACATTCAGATCCCATGAATAACATCGGCGTACCAGGCATCGCTACATTTAACGCCCAACCGAGTCGTGCTTTGGCTCTTGCATACCAATTATCCCGTCCACCACATAACTCAACTAAATAGCGATTTTCGGGTTGTTTACCGCTTTGAGAATCGGCAATTCTGTCATGTGAACCGAGTAAATAGCGGACAGAATTCCAAGACCTGTCTAATCCCATCCAACCGATAAATGACTTGAGGTTATCGATTGGGCAAAGCCCACGCTTCGCGAACGCATTTTCTCCATTGACAGCGCGAATAAAGGCAAACGGATCGGACGTTGCCCATACTGCATTGAAGCCTAATTCACGGATAACTTTGCCCCAACGATCCTGTTGTTCGCTCGTCCATTCGGCAATTAAATATTTATCCCGCCAGTAGGAATTTTCGCGAAGTCCGACAATGATATGTTGAGTACATTCCCATGTCAGACTATGCGCCATATCAAACCGCAAACCATCGCCGCGATATTCATTTAACATCATCCGAGCGTGGTCGAGTAAAAAGTTTTGAACCTCGGATTTCCAGTGCGCGAATGAGCGACCGTCTTCATCCCGCGCAGGTTCGTAGTGAAATGGGTCTTCAAAATAAATCCCGCCTTCATCGGTGGTATTACCATCGTATTGCCAGTAGTGATTGTGACTACTCGAAGCATGATGATAGACCACATCAAAAATCACCGCTAGACCGTGCCTGTGGGCAGCATCTACGAGCGATCTCAAGTCCGCCGGAGTCCCGTACCCATTATGCGGTGCAAAGAGGTTGGTGGCTCCATAACCTTCCCCATCGATGCCATCCACTTGCTCGGTCGGTAATAGCTGGAGGGCGTTAAAACCGAGTTCGCGGATATATCCGAGCTTCGTCTCAAAGTCGGCAAACGTGGCATATGTTGAGATATTCAGATGGTCGTTTAGTCCAGCAAATGACCCGACATGCGCCTCATAAATAATCAGATCTGCAAATTTGGGTGTGGCAAATTCAGACCACTCTTGCTGCCAATCGACGACGATCCCTCTGGCGTTATCTTCCGCACTCTCGACTTGTCGCGCATAGGCATCTACCCGCGTCAAGATACCACCAGGATTGGTAGGATCGCCGCCTTTATTAACAATTGAAAATTGATAGGGTTGACCCGTCACAACACCCACCACATCTACCGACCAATAGCTAGGGTTACTCGGTTCTGGTGCAAGGGCAACTTGGGACATTTGCTCGTTGTACCAGATGCAAACTGAAACCGCAATTGCGTTCGGTGCCCAAACTCGAAACGAACATTTATCGCCAACCAAATTTGCACCCATGCCAGGATGAACGCTCTGAGGAACGGATACCACCGCTCGATTAACCACCACTGAAGATCCACTCATGGTTTTGATTTTTGGTTACATAGCAAGTAATAACAGTCGATAAATCTGTTAACGTGAGCGATTTTGTTTGTTTTGCCTAGATAGAAATTAAACTAGCTTTTTCATTGCACAAAGCTATCTACATTTAGCATATCTTCCAAATGTGAGGAAGTTGTGAGGTTTTTACAGTATGTTTCTAACTTATCTTAATGAAACTAATCACTCAAAGCCTGTCCAAAAGCCGAACGCAAGCTTTTAATTAAACTGAAATTGGATGCAATTTGCTTATAGTAAAGCGGTCAAAATCGATGCTATATTATTCTATTTTA
>NZ_JANLWO010000679.1:0-4373 GCF_031364565.1 Chamaesiphon sp. OTE_20_metabat_361 | reverse complement strand
CATGTCGATTTTACCGCACTTCAAAATCAAGGTGAGTTATTGGGCTTGCAAACAGTCGGATTTAGTCAGCAGGGGCTGTTTTTAATGGCATTGGGTTTGGGTGAAAGAATTGCGGCAATTTCGAGTAGTGGCGGCGATGTGCAGTCCTTACTCCGGCGTCGTCAGAATTTACACCAATTAATCGATCCGATGGGGTTGGGTAAGTTTGGCGTACTGATTCAGAGTCAAGGATTGACAATAGCACAACAGCAGGTTAAATTGACGGGTTTATCAATCGGGGAATAGGGGATAGGGGATAGGAGCGTTGCTGAATTTGGGTATGAAGCATAGATCTTGCCCTCACCCCTAACCCCTCTCCCAAGCTTGGGAGAGGGGAGCCAGAGCCGGAGGCGAGGGCGGGGTGAGGGCAAGGGATTTCGATTGGTATCATATTCAGCAATGCCGGAATATGAACTCGCTCTGGTTTGGTTTTCTAACCAGAGCGAGATCGGACTGTCTAGATCGAGATTCTATGCTTACTTGCGCTTCTTCGGCTTGAGATTTTGACTAAAGAATCCAGTCGTCATCATCCAGGCTTCAGTGGCGGCTTCTGGCGCATAACTATCGCGTCTATCGCTCATAAAACCGTGTCCAGCTTTGGGAAAGAGATTGAGAATATAGCGTTTCTTAGCTTTGGAAAGAGCAGTGGAGACTCGCCCATGTTCGTCAGCGGCGATGAGTTGGTCGTCGCTACCATACATCAACATTATCGGCGCTTGCATTGCTGTGACGCGATCGAGCAGGGATTTTTGACCGAGTGGATTACCCGGTGTGGCGTCGATACCACCACCATAGAAAGAGATCGCGGCTTTGATTTTGGTGGGATAATTAGCATTAGTTAGGAAGGCATATCTACCACCCATACAGAAACCGATAACCCCGATGCCATTGGCATTAACTTCTGTTTTGCCAGCTAGGAAATCGATACTTTTGCCAACATCGCTCATGATGGCATTATCATTGAGAGTTTTGAGCTTGCCTATCGCTCCAGCAGTATCGGTATAAGCATAAGTCGTCCCCCGATAAAAGTCCGGCGCGATTGCGGCAAACCCAGACTGTGCCAATCGATTGCAGATACTCTTACACCAGTTATTTAGCCCGTAAGCTTCCATCAAGACGATGACAGCGGGAAATTTACCCGTCCCGGTAGGTGTGACATAGTAACCGGGTAAACCCTGAGCAATCTCGATCGTTTTGCCTACTCTAGGTTCTGGTTTAGTGACCGCAGGGGAATTTGGTGCAGCGGTACTCTGTTGGGAATTTGCCACGACTGCGGCGGTAGCGATACTGGCGGCTGAAAGTAAGATATCCCGGCGTTTCATTATTTATTTAGCGATCGGTGGTTAATTATCAGTAAACCGCAAATCGCGATCGATTGCTACATTACATTTCTCAGACAAGAAAGGGTACCCATGTGGGTACCCCTGACGGTTGGTTTGCTCGATCGACTAGAATACAAATGTCGTCCGAATCGTACCGAGATACTCGGTAGGCAAGGCACTATTGTGTTCGGGATTAGTTAGCATCAACAACCCCGGCGTGATGTAGAGATTGTCGCTAACTTTATACTTATAAAAAGCTTCGATGTGCAGGCTAGTATCTCGATCGACACGAGTACCAACAGTATTACTAGTAACTTTAGGCTGCATCCCTAATACAAAACCTAGTGTACTACCCTTGGAACCAAAATCCTTTACAGCTAGCGTGCCAGCGTAGTTCCAGATATCAGCACTACCGCCTGCGGCAGTCTCTCGTCTGGCTTGACTCAAACCGCCCCAAGCAGAGAAAATCAAATTCGGAGAGAGATTAACGCTACCAGCTAATGCGTAGTGGTTGGCTGATGTTGGGGCTATCGAGCCAAAACTCGATCCAAAAGGATTGTTTGCGAAGTTGCTACCATTATTACCAGAAACTCCTGTACCAGCAGAATTGTAAGAGCGAGCATAGATTAATCCTAAGCTCACATCGTCAGAAGGCTTGATAGTAAGTTGAGAAAACAGCACATTAGAGCCATTAAATAAGCCACTACCGTTTGCCGGATTGTTGACAGTTTCTAGGGCTGTGGTAGCTGGGGTCACTGGGGTGACGCCTGTGGCTGTTCCTGGAGTAACAACACGAGGGACTGCATAGCTGACAACCAGACCGAGACCAGGGCTAAACTTGTGATCCACACCAATACCTGCGCCCTCATTGCTGAGGCGATAAATGGGGTTGAATCGTCCAAAGCGGGTGATCGAGCCAGTACCAGCCGCTTGGTGTTCGGGGTTGAAAGTGTAGTAGTTATCGTTGAACTCACTACCGACAGCTTCTACATACACTTTAGTGTTGGCAGCCAGAGGCAATTGGTATTGCAATCTGTGGAGAGTACTAGCATTTTCTTCACTACCTTCAAAGCCTAACCGCGCCATATTCGTACCGGAAGGAGTTCCAGCAAAACTATTGCTGTTACGTGCTTGGAGGCGAACTAAGAGTAAGTCTTTACCAGTAAAGCTACTGCGGAAATTGAGGCGGACGCGATCGGAAAAGATCGTATTGCGACTGGCGCTAGCAGGGCCGCCAGCTAAACCAGTGACCGCAAAAATCGCTTCACCAACTAGTTTAGTGGTAGTAGAGAAGCTTTGGGCTTGGAGTTTGGTGACTTTGGCATCTAAGACTTGAAGGCGACCGTCTACGGCTTGTAGCTCAGTATTGAACGATTGAATTAGCGCTTTGAGCTGGTCGAGATCCTGCTGTGAGACTTCTGGTACGACTGGTGGCGGTGGGGCGACAGGAGCGGGTTCTGGTGGCGGTGGGGCGACTTCTGGAGCTGCTTCTGGTACTGGTGCTGGTGCTACTACTGCTGGTCGGCGTCTCTTGATGTTTCGACGCGGCTTCCTCCGGGCGACTAATTGCTCGATCGATTGAACGCAACCATTGAGGCTAGTGGCAAATTCTTCTCGTGATAGGGTCTGAGTACCGTTGGGGGTGTTGCTACAGCTATATTTATTACCTAAAGCTTGAAGTGTTTTATATGCCCAGTCCCCGGGTTTAACTTCAGTTGCTTGAGTCGCTTGGTCGATCTGTTCGGCACTAGGCTCGCTGGAGCCAGCCGCGACCTGCTGAGGGTTATTCTGGGGGCTGACCTCTGTCGATTTGTCAGTAGGATTAGCTGCTGCCAGAGATGTTCCGGCAATCCAGACAGCCAGAGCAATTAGGAGTGACGATCGTAAATTTTTTGATAACAATTTCATCATGCGATCGCGCTTTTCCTCACACTGTAAATTTTTGATGCTATTGAGTATAGCAGGTCAAATCGTACAGTAGTAATTTTTTGGTTTCTGCATGGTATTTGACAGTTTGCGATCGCGCTGAGTGCTAGGTTAATTCAGACCGATCGCGTTGTCAAAACTGGGTATAAATTTTTGCTAGATCGGATTTTGCTCGATCGATCTAACCATCGAGATATTCAGCCAGCAACAGCAACAGCAGCAAAAACTCACAACTCAACCACAAAAAAGGAGCAAGCTAAATTGGCTTGCTCCCCTCTTACCGCTGCTCCAAATTAGTTAGAACGTGAAGGTCGTTCTGACGGTACCCACATACTCAGTGGGGTTAGCACGATTATGCTCGGGATTGGTGATGAACAATATACCAGGCGTAATTGCTAAATTATCGCTCAATTTCACTCTGTACAAAGCTTCAATGTGATAAGAAGTATCAGGGTTGACAATATTCGCACCATTTGCAGCCGTAAAACCTGCCCCATTACGTGAATTAAGTTTGGGTGGTATCCCTACAATGAATGCTAAGTTGTTACCTTTTTGACCGAGGTCGGGGAAGGCTAGTGAAATTGCATAGTTGCTAGTACTTGCATTACCACCAGCAGCCGTCTCACGATTAGCCTCTGTAAAGCCAGCCCAACCAGATAGTACAAAACCGGGACTTAATTTGTAGCTAGTCAAGAATGAGTAATAGTTAGCTGAAGTTGGCAATGCACCAAAGGGACTATTAGCTGCACTACTACCAGTACCACCATTGATATTGGTACCACCGCTACTATAGGCCCGAGCATAAACTAGACCTAAGCCGAAGTCCTTGCTGGGGGCAAAATTCAACTGGCTGATGATGGCATTAGAACCATTGAATAAGCCACTATTTGGTGCTGGGTTAGCTGCTGTACTAACCAAGCCGCTAGCTGCTGGCACTGCATAACCCACTGAAAGGTTTAATCCATCAGCAAACTTGTGATCGATCGTTAGAGATGCACCATCACCGCTGAGGCGATAGACAGGGTTGAAGCGACCGAAGCGAGAAATCGACCCGCTGCCCGAACTCGCCAGGATGGGGTTGAAGGT
>NZ_JANLWO010000651.1:0-3890 GCF_031364565.1 Chamaesiphon sp. OTE_20_metabat_361 | reverse complement strand
ACTTAATCTCTAATCGATAAGGATATCGAGCGAACCAAACTTTCTTGCCAATCGTACCATCGAGCGAAAATTTTGTAGTAGTTATCTTTCCGACGTAAGCGTTTTCAAATCGCATACACACTAGATAAAGACCCGATCGAGCGGCGGTAATCGATGCAGGATATAGACATCGATCGTGCGGCGGCAACTCGATTTCCCACCGACGCGTTCCGGTATGGGCATCAAATGCGCCAATCGTCCGATCGCGATTGAGGCTATAAACTGTTGAATCATTCACACTCAGGTAATTACTGACAGGCTGAAATCTTGCATCATTAGCAAGGCGATATTTTGATGATATCTGCATGGGATCTAAGGTTGTTTTCAAAGTAACTTGAAATTTAGATCGACCCTGCTTCCAGCTAGATCCAGATAACTTATTAGTAGCTTTATCGAATAAAAAGATTGTTTTAGGAGTTGAGAATAGTCGATAATGATTGAAGACAACTGCTGTCGATTGAGTAGCCGCCGCTGCCACGGGAATTTTCCAAAGCTGTTTGCCAGTGTCCGAGTTGGATGCTTCGAGCGAAACATCTAGAGCGGGATTAAACCGGAGAATTGCAGTAATGGAGTTATCGATCGTGATGCCATCGAGATCGAGCTGTTGGACGTGCCAGTTGCGATCGATCGATCGATTCAATTTACCAGTCCGTGCATCGATTTCCAGGATCTGTCCCTGACGAATATTGGCAGTATTAGGAGTTTTCTTCACCAATTGTCCGTTTGTTCCTGGGGCTAGAATCGGTTGTTGTGATGGTAATCGATCGGATACGGTATTTACCCACAATCGCTCGCCCTTGGCTCGAATTGGGGAGCGTGACATTCCAGACAACTCCTCTCCACTCACGCTCGGAGGGTCGAACGACCAGAGTTTTTGACCTGATTTAGCCGCGAATGCCACAATTTGATACTGGTATTTCCGCTCTGTTGTGCCGAGATCGTTCGATCTATTTGTCGCGGCTAGAGTCGATACAAAGACCCGATCTCGCTCGGTAGCGATCGATCTAGTCAGTTCGTTATCGAACCCTGACGACCATAAAAATTTACCACTATTGCTATCTAGAGCGATGAGCGCAATCTGGTTATTAGTGAGATAACTCCAACACCAGTTCCCAAAGAAGGCGATTGGAATACTTAAGATTGCCAGAATTCGCACGATCCAGCCGATCGATAGCCGTTTGTCGTCGGTTTGATATTGTGTTGCCAACTTCTGAGTACTCATAATTCTGTTGGCATTTGCGCCGATCTGACTCCCTGTCTAGATATCGTCTATTCATCAACTAAATCATTCTACAAGTTACCCCGATCGAATTCCGTAGCATAGTTCGGGGTATCCCCTAGTCAAAACTTTTCCCCTAGGTCTGAAATTCAAAGCTAGCAAGTATTCTAGCGATGCGATCGCGAGTTAGCTTCGGGTCGATCTCCAAGGCTATTCTGTGGACATGGAAACAAACACCACCACCCAGGAGCAACTCAAGATGAAGACATAGCCCGCAGCGAATTCAAACATATGTAGTGAGTAGCTTAACTGCAAAGCACCATCTTTACCCGCAAGGGACGATCGAATTAGGGTTATCGTTTAAACCAATAATACCCTGACTCACCGGAGATGCGGGTGTAAATCCCGCCTCGCTACCCAACCACAATACATCTAGGTGGATCGCCAAGTAGTAAGGCAGTTGATTTTATTCCTTTTCGCTTAACTTACCCGTCAGGGACGACAGATGAGGATTATCGTGGTTCAACCATCCGCAGGTGCAATTCCTGCTCCACCTAATTTGGGATTGTAACTCAGTGGTAAGAGTGTCCGCCTGTCTAGCGGAAAGTCGCGGGTTCAAATCCCGTCAATCCCGTCCAACTTTTGGAGTTGGTAAATCTGGAATTGTAGCTCAGTGGTAGAGCAGATGAAGACTCCTTCTTCGCCTTTTTGCCTCTAGGGGACGTAGAACGAAGGTTATCGATTTTAATCATCCGGTCGTAGGTTCGACTCCTACCAATTCCAATATGACTTTCATCAGTCATAAATTTAGTAAATCTGAAACTGTAGTTCAGTGGATAGAGCACCTAAAAACATCCTTCTTCACCCTTTGCCTCTCGGGGACGTAGAACAAGGGTTATCGCCTTCTAAGCGGGAGGTCGTAGGTTCGATTCCTACCAGTTTCATTATGACTTTCATCGGTCATAAGTCTAGAAAATCTGGAACCGTAGCTCAACGGTAGAGCAATCGCTCGATAAGCGATCGGTTATCGGTTCGAGTCCGATCGGTTCCATGCGATCTCATTTAAAAGATTGCTTTCTGAAATCACAATGCCTTGTGGTGTAATTGGCAACACACACGATTTTGGATCGTGCATTCTAGGTGTCTCCTGTCGGAGAGGCTACGCCAACGATTCCTAGCGAGGCAGTGAAAGTATTTATTACTTTCCACATCCAATTTGCTCTCATCGTCTAAAGGCTAGGACGCGGTGCTTTCTACACCAAAATAGGGGTTCGATTCCCCTTGGGAGTATTACTAATTACCTAAGTAATTAGTAAACGACAGCAGATCGTCTAGATAGATAGGACGCCGTTATTAATCCAAGTTGCGAGCAACTTGAGTTAATTATCCCTTTTCAACTTTTTGCCTGTAAAGGATGAACGAATAAGGGTTATCGCTTATCCCGCCGGAAACGTGGGTGCAAATCCCACTCTGCTGGATTTTCACATTATCGCCCTCACGGGCTGAAGGAGCTTATAAAAAATCATGGTTTACAATTTCTTTTTCGGTAACAAACAAGCTCAAAATACACCCCAAAATCAACCGATTCCCGGACGCGAATCAGAAATGATTAAAGGTAAATCCGGCGGTTATATGTTCGCGACTGGAATCTGGCGCACATTGCGACGGTGCTTGTTAATTGGGACTGGCAATGGTAGCTACTATGCGACTAAATGGGAATTGACTAATGATTTCGTCGATGTTTTGGAAAAAGCGATCGCCGAAGATCCCGATCGCGTGGCACAAGAAATCGTCTATGCTTCTGATGGTCGATCGATTAATAACAGTGCGCCGATTTGGGCGTTAGTATTACTATCGATGGGTGAATCTCCTGCTGCTAAAAAAGCATTTAAAGCAATCTTTCCCCAAGTTATTCGCACCGCCAGCCACTTTTATGAGTGGATGAGTTATACCAAATCCGTGCGGGGTTTTGGTAAAGTCGTACGCGAAGCTGGTAAAAATTGGTTGCTGCAAGGCGATACCAAAGCACTGGCTTATCAATTGTTGAAATATCAACAACGGTATGGTTTTTCCAACCGCGATGCCTTGCGATTGTTCCACGCCAAACCGCAAACCGAAGATCGCGATCTGTTGTTTAAATGGGTGGTAAATGGCTGGGATGAATTGCCGCTAGTATCGCCGACAGCAGCATTGAATCAGATCTGGTGGTATGAATGGTTAAAACGCAATCCCGATCGCACTCCAGAGGCAATTTTGCAGGGTCGCTTAACTCATGAAATGGCTGCACCCGTAGGCAAAATGGATGTTGCTGCTTGGCAATTGTTGTTTGAAGAGATGCCGATCGGTGCCCTATTGCGAAATCTCGGTTCTTTGACTGAAATTGGGGTATTAGCTTACTGTAAAACTTCCAATCGAAATCTAGATCGAGTCGCCAAAATCATCAATAGTAAAGAACACTTACGCAAAGGACGCATTCACCCGATCGATGTTTTAAAAGCACTCAAAACTTACCAATCTGGTGGTAGCTTGGGCAAGAGTAGCAAAACCTGGACACCAGTGCCCCGAATCGTCGATATTTTGGAGTTAGCTCTCGAAATGTCCTTCGAGACGATCGAGCCGACTGGTAAGGTAT
>NZ_JANLWO010000619.1:0-2044 GCF_031364565.1 Chamaesiphon sp. OTE_20_metabat_361 | reverse complement strand
TACTGGCGCAGTTCAGAAAATGGCTGAATTAGTCTCAACCAATCAACTCGGAAATATTTATTATTATGATTCAGTCCGAGTCAATTTGGGACTGTTTCAACACGATATCAATGTCCTCTGGGATCTGGCAGTCCACGATCTGTCGATTATGGACTACGTGTTGCCTGTCAAGCCTGCTGCCGTCTCAGCAACTGGCATCAGTCATATCCCTAACGGGACTGAAAATATCGCTTACTTAACGCTGTTTTTTGAAAACAATCTCATCGCTCACCTGCATGTTAATTGGTTAGCTCCAGTTAAAGTTAGAAGGACGTTAATTGGTGGCTCTCAAAAAATGATCGTGTTTGATGACTTAGAGCCGAGCGAGAAGATTAAAGTTTATGACAAAGGCATCACAGTCAGCGGTAATGATGTCGAAAGCCTCTACCAAAACCTGGTCGGTTATCGCACGGGCGATATGTGGTCGCCCAAATTAGATGTCAAAGAAGCCCTGCGGACAGAAGGGGAGCACTTTTTGGATTGTATTCGCACTGGCAACCGTCCGATTAGCGATGGCGAAGCCGGATTGCGGATTGTCAAAATCCTGGAAGCGGCAGATCGATCGATGAAACAGCAAGGACAGTTAGTCAAATTGAATTTAGCCGAGGTATCATCATGATCCCATTTGTCGATCTCAGATCGCAGTACCGGAGTATCAAAGACGAAATTGATACTGCTGTTTTGAAAGTTTTAGACAGCACGCAATTTATCCTCGGTAATGAAGTAGCCGCCTTAGAATTAGAATTTGCTAACTACTGCCAAGCTAGTTTTGGAGTTGCGCTAAATACAGGCACGAGCGCACTGCATTTAGCACTATTAGCAGCCGGAATCGGTGCGGGAGATGAAGTCATTACGATTCCGATGACCTTTATAGCGACAACCGCCGCAATTTGTTATACCGGAGCCACATCTGTTTTTGTCGATATCGATCCGCTGACTTATACGATCGATGTTACCCAAATCGAAGCAGCGATTACACCCAAAACTAGAGCGATTCTGCCAGTCCATTTGTACGGTCAGCCAGCGGATATGGATCCGATTCTAGACATCGCCCGCCGTCACCAGCTAATTGTCATCGAGGATGCCGCGCAAGCGCATGGAGCCGAGTACAAAGGGCGCAGAGTTGGCAGTATCGGTGACATCGGTTGCTTTAGCTTTTATCCCGGCAAAAACCTTGGTGCGTATGGGGAAGGCGGCATGGCAGTTACAAATAATCCTGAATACGATCGCAAAATGCGGATGCTGCGCGACTGGGGACAAGAACGCCGCTATCACCACGTCCTCAAGGGTTACAACTATCGGATGGATGGGATTCAAGGCGCAATTTTACGGGTGAAGATGCAGTATATCGAAGCCTGGACGGAGGCGAGGATCGCTTGTGCGGCGAATTACGATCGGCTTTTAGCCGAATCTGGTTTGGTGCTACCCATAGCACAGCCCCACAACCGTCATGTTTATCATGTCTATGCCTTGCGATCGCCAAATCGGGATGCACTGCAACAAAGCTTACAGGCGCAGGAAATTCAGACAGGTATTCATTACCCCATTCCCGTCCATTTGCAGCCGTCTTATGCGGATCTCGGTTATAAGCTGGGCGACTTTCCCCACTCAGAACTGGTAGCCAGCCAAGAACTTTCGCTCCCGTTGTATCCCGAACTCACGATCGAGTCTCAAACTCAGGTAGCGAAAGCAGTACTGAGTGCGATTAGCTAACCGAGGAGATCTATGTCCGATTTAGGAAATACTAAAGTCGTCGCATCCGTACATGGTTTACAAGCAGAAAAGATCGACCCTGACTTTGAAGTTGAATTAGCGGCATATCTACGCACTCAGTACGCTGGCTCGGCATTAGTCGAAATGTATTCCCGCTTTGTTGCCAGCGATGGCGACTTTGATGGACTGATGCGGCGAGCTATTTGGCGAGCTGTGGCGCGTCAATTCGGTCATGCCGTGCGAATTGGCACAGGAGTCGGGTTTAAGCATCTAGAAACCTTCGAGATCGGCG
>NZ_JANLWO010000617.1:0-1775 GCF_031364565.1 Chamaesiphon sp. OTE_20_metabat_361 | reverse complement strand
ATGGGGTATTGACCTTAGATACCCATGTGGCTGGCAGTATTTGTCGATCGGACGTGGCGGCTTTGGTATGTCGTTGTCTGGCATCGGACGCGGCTCAAAAGCAGGTATTATCGGCATTCGATAAAAACATGGTCTACGGCACGACAGCGTATCAAGAGTTTATGGTGTAAATGCCTCCTGGAGGATGAGCATTTTCTGTTTCCCCTATTCACACTGTGTCTGCTTTACCGAATCACCTGCGTCAATTTAGCGCGGGCGGTAGCAACTCCCTTTGAGACATTCGTTGGTGTAAGCTGAAAGCATTGTCTCGACCTTTATGCCTGATGTCTGTTTCCTTCGAGCGACGTGACTGTTGGATTTTCGATCTGGACGGGACGCTGACCATCAGTATCCACGACTTCGACGGCATCAAGCGCATTCTAGGGCTACCGATAGATCGATCCATCCTCGAAGCTCTTAACGAGCTGCCTACCGCCCAAGCCGCCCAGTTACACCAACAGCTTGACGCTTTGGAACTAGATATCGCCCACCGAGCCACGGCACAAGTCGGTGCCAGAGAACTCCTGACTAAATTGCGCTCGCGGGGGGATCGGATCGGTATCCTGACTCGGAATAGTAAACTCAATGCCCAGGCAACCCTAGCCGCTTGCGGATTAGCTGAATTCTTTCCAACAGAAGTAATCCTTAGTCGCCATTGTTGTCCGCCCAAGCCAAGTCCAGACGGGATTTGGCAATTGCTACCCTTGTTGGAGCGCATCAAACGATCGCTCGGTGATGGTGGGAGATTATGTATTCGATCTTGAAGCTGGGCGACGGGCTGGCAGTGCCACTGTCTATCTCGATCCAACTGGAGAATTCCCCTGGCAAGATCTTGCCGATCTACCGATTACGACATCCGCCAAAATCACTGCCATGCTTTAGAATTGCCAGTGGGAAGTTTCGAGCGATTAAGAGTAGGCAAAGGTTTCGAGCTATCCTTTTAGTCACTTGTTTTCCCCCCATTCCCCGCCAATAAATCCTCCAGCATCCCAGAGGCACCCTTTTGTTCCTGCCGTCGATTATCATCATACAAATTCAACGTATTCTGATTGCGATGCCGACTCAACGCTTGCGCCGCCCGCAGATTACCCCCACTAGCATCTAAAAACGCCGTAATCGAACTATGCCTCAGACGATGCGGCGATACCCGCCGCTCGATTCCCGCCGCCTCAGCATACCCCTGCACGATCCGATAGATACTGTCCCCAGCAATCCTCGCCCCATAACAATTGTGGCTCAAAGAAGTAATCAATGGCTGTCCTGGCGCATTACGGGGATGAAAATTCAGCCACTCCTCCACAGCATAACTCACGCTATCGGTTAGATCGATCGCCACCTTCGCTCGTTTCCCCTTACCTAAAACCGTCAACTTCTGCTGCTGGGGCAAAAAATCCTCAATATTCGCACTGGCAATTTCCCCCCGCCGGAGCGCATTCCCCCAGAATAACAGCATAATTGCATAATCCCTTATCCCGATCGACGTACTAGGATCGATTGCCTCCAACATCGATTTAAACTGTTCGACAGAAATCCCCCTAGTATCGCGATAGCTCTCACTGGGGATGCTCTCGATATCGGCCAGATCGATCGTGGTTTTACCCAGCTTCCGCGCCATGTCCACCAAACTCTTAATCGCCGCCAGCCGGACATTAATCGTGCTGGGTGCCAGTTTTTTATCGATCGAGTGACGACGATACCTCAATACAATCTCAATCGCCGCATATCGATCGAGATCG
>NZ_JANLWO010000614.1:0-7435 GCF_031364565.1 Chamaesiphon sp. OTE_20_metabat_361 | reverse complement strand
CCACCAACGGCGACCGCATCCAAACCGGCCCACCCCTCACCACCGACCTCGACCTCCAACTCAACGATACCGAGCGCACCAATCGCGACCTCAATCGAACCGCCAAACAGCTCCAAACTGGCTTGACTCAAGTGCGGATGCGGCCGATTTCCGAGCTGTTCGATCGTTTTCCACGCGCGCTGCGAAATATGTCGATCGAACATGCCAAACCGATCGATCTTCAGCTCAAAGGCGGTACCACCCTCATCGAACGGAGCGTCCTCGAAGCCCTCAACGACCCCTTAATGCACCTGCTCCGCAATGCCTTCGATCACGGGATCGAACCCAGTGCCGTCCGCCGTGCCAATGACAAGCCAGATGCAGGTAGGATCGAAATTAGTGCCACCTATCGCGGAAACCAAACCGTAATCACCATCAAAGATGATGGTGGCGGCATCGACCTCGACAAAATCCGCGCTAAAGTCAAGAAAATGGGGATTGACGATCGAGAAATCGCCAATTTCAAAGATAGCGAACTGATCGATCTAATTTTTGAACCCGGCTTTAGTACCGCTGACAAGCTCACTGACTTGTCTGGGCGCGGCGTAGGTATGGATGTCGTGCGTACCAATATTCGATCGCTGCGTGGCGATATCTTCGTCGATACCAAACTCGGCAAAGGTAGTACCTTTACGATTACCGTTCCCTTTACCCTCTCCGTCGTCCGCGTCCTGATTGTCGAAGTCAAAGGGTTATGGCTGGCAATTCCCAGTAATATCGTCGAAGAAATCATCTTACTCAACCCCGAACAAGTCATCAGTACTGCCGGACAAAAGATGCTCCAATGGGAAAACTTCACCGTCCGGCTGATCGAACCCAGCCAGTACTTGCAGATTCCCAATTTCAATCCCCAACTGGCTACTACCAGCATCCCCACCATCAACTGTCCCACCGTCTTGATGATCGACCAAGGACAAGATCTCGTCGCCGTCGAAATCGATAAATTCTGGGGCGAACAAGAAGTCACCATTCGTCAACCCCAAGGCAATATCAAAATGCCTCCCGGCTTCACTGGCTGTACGATCCTCGGCGACGGTCGGATCGTACCACTCCTAGACGCGATCGAATTCGTGCGCTGGATCGATGGCGGGTTGGCGGTTGCCAATGGTCTGCGTACCAGTACGCTTGACTTTAGCACCGCCGATACTACCGCCACCCCCGCCGCACCGACCCAAAAATCTCGCGTCCTCGTCGTCGATGACTCGATCAACGTCCGCCGCTTCGTTGCCATGACCCTCGAAAAAGCGGGCTACCTCGTCGAGCAAGCTAAAGACGGTCAAGAAGCGATTGAAAAACTTCAAGGCGGTCTGCAAGCCCAAGCTGTAGTCTGCGATGTCGAAATGCCTCGAATGGACGGCTACGGCTTCCTCGCCACCGTCAAAGGCATCGCCAACCTCAAAAATATCCCAGTCCTGATGCTGACCTCCCGCAGCGGCGATAAGCACCGCAAAATCGCAATGAACCTCGGCGCGAGTGCCTACTTCTCCAAACCCTTTAAGGAACAAGAGTTGCTCTCTTGTTTGACTCAGTTAATTGGGAAGTAGATGGGAGTGGGGAGTGGGGAGATGGGAGATGGGAGTGGGGAGATGGGAGTGGGGAGATGGGAGACTGGGAGATTGTTGCATTACCTTTTACCTTTTACCTCTTACCTCTTACCCATTACCCTCTCCGTCCCCTCATCTCCCATCTCCCCACTCCCACCTCCCATCTGTAAACATCTATAACAATTCTTATCGATTGATTGAAAAAGTTACTATTGTGCAACGAAAGATCTATCCTGAAAAGTAGTACTAATATGTATTGGTGGTAACAAATGGAAAAGCAGAAATATCGCATGAACTGTACTCTGACCTTTAGTGATATCTATGGGCAGATTGTCATCTGGTTAATGGTAATTTTCATTAGTCTTGCTTCTGCTTTGTCCCTGTGGAGTACCACCCGGCAGATTTATGCCCTAGCAACGGTCGGATTAATTTTAGTGTTATCCTTACCCTTCTTGCTATTTGCCTTCGTCACTACTTTACTCAATCACATCGAATTTGTGCCGCTCGAAGTCAACGAAACTACCAGCAGCAGCACCAATAAGCACAGAAATAAACCCGAACCAGCAGCGGTTTAGGCTCGCTCGAGCGGGTTAATACAACGTCAGTTCCGGATAAGAAGAGCCTAGAGACTGGAAGTCTCGGCTCGTGCTGCAATGTCCGCCTACGCGGACTGATTAACTAGTCCGCGTAGGCGGACTTTGTGAGACTAGCCCCGATTTCAATCGGCGGCGGACTCGAACGAAGCAACTATCCCGGTTCCAAACTGATGTTAATGCAATTAAACTAGTGCTGTGACAAACCCGACTTTTTTGGAAAAAAGTCGGGTTTGTGTTGGCATCCTCACCAAGCTAATGAATTGCGATTGTTAAATTTGGCTCTAAATAACCTTCGCCACCGCCTGTTGATTGAGTTCGATCGCGATTTGTCTCGCCCAGACATCGGCAGCAATAATATCATCCAAACTCGGCGTTAAACTAAAATCATTACGATGCCGATCGCAGACTCGCTCGATCGTTTTGGGGATATCGAGGAAGTGGATTTTTTCGGCTAAAAACAGAGCTACCGCTTGCTCGTTGGCAGCATTGAGTACTGCTGGCATCGAGCCGCCAGCCTCACCCGCAGCGTAAGCTAGTCCGATACAAGGATATTTTTCGCGCTCGGGCGCTCTAAAGGTCAGATCGCCAGCTTTAACCAGATCGAATTTCTCCCAATTAGTATAGATTCGATCGGGCCATGACATCGCATATAGCAAGGGCAGTCGCATGTCCGGCCAACCCAATTGCGCCAAGACTGAGGTATCCTGGACTTCGATCAGCGAGTGAATGATACTCTGAGGATGGACGACGATCTCGATATGTTCGTAACCCAAACCAAATAAATAATGCGCCTCAATCACCTCTAAACCCTTGTTCATCAGCGTTGCTGAGTCAATGGTGATTTTTTGACCCATCGACCAGTTTGGGTGCTTGAGGGCGTCAGCAACCTTCACTGAGGCTAATTTCTCCGCCGGGAGATCGCGGAAGGCACCACCCGAAGCAGTCAAAATAATCCGGCGTAACCCACCTGCGGGGACGCCTTGCAAACATTGAAAAATTGCCGAATGCTCGGAGTCGGCGGGAAGTAGTTTGACCCCATGTTTTTCGACTAACGGTAACACGACTGGGCCACCCGCGATCAGGGTTTCTTTATTAGCCAGGGCGATATCTTTACCCGCTTTAATCGCGGCAATGGTCGGCAACAGTCCCGCACAGCCGACGATACCAGTTACGACACTTTGAGCGTCGCCATAACCAGCAACTTCGATCGTCCCTTGCGCGCCAGCGACGACAATTGGCTGATAATCCAGATCGGCAATTGCAGCTTTGAACTCAGTCAACTTGGCTTCATTCCCAATCGCCACAATTTCCGGGCGAAACTGGCGCACTTGCCGCGCTAGCAGCTCGACATTGCTACCCGCCGCCAATCCCACAATCCGAAATTTGTCGGGATTATGTTCGACAATATCTAGGGTTTGAGTCCCGATCGAGCCAGTAGAACCGAGTAAGGTAATCGCTTTCACAATTTATTTCGCCGATCTTTGAAGATTTATTTAACCTCTTCATCTTACGGCGATCGGGGATCGATCGATTAGATTAGGCTTTAGATTTTAGGCTTTAGGCGGATAGTTTTGAATCTTTTCGGCTAGTCTCGAAGCGAGGAAGGGACTAGCCGATTGGAGGTAGGTGTGAATTTCGATCGCCTCATTTCGATAGCGGACGATCTTGGCTCGATCCCAATGCACTGGCGGCGGCTGAAGATTGGTAATTCGTTCGCGTAGCGTCTCTGAAAGAGAATCGGCTAATTTTACCATCCAAATCTCGATCGGTTGAGTTTTGATGCGTTCTAGACTATCTGCCAATCGCCGAGATTTTTCTAAGTCTGAATTTTTGCTCAAAGCCAATACACCATCGGCGACTCTCACCCCAAAGATCGCCGCGATTCGATCGTAACTAGTATCGGTATCTTCGATCGTATCGTGTAACAAAGCACACTGTACTGCCAGATCGCCATTGTGCCCAGTTTCAGCACCGAGCGCGGCGATAATTTCCATACTTACTAGATTTAAATGCAGTAGATATGGTATGTTACTTCCCGGTATGAGCTGTCCCAGATGTGCCTGCGCGGCAAACCGACAAGCTTTAATATACAGTTCTCGATCCCAGTTAGATACCATATTGAGCAGCTACATTTATCTGCATATTTGGATTCACGATCCAAACCGATTCGTTCGCATTTAATAAAGGGATATAATTCATTTATAACCCTTTATTAAATGCTGTCGCTTGAAACTCACAGCTCTGATTGTGGTTTACAAGCTTTTAAGTAAGAATTTCTTGATATCTTCAGAAGTGTAAAATTTACCCAGATCGTAAGAGCTAGATGCCATCGTTAGCACGCCATTCTTCAATGTCAACTTATTCGCTTTGACATTGGGCGCTAACGAAATCTTAATAGATGTTATTTTACTTTCGATCGCGGCACGGGCAGTAGGATTCTTATTCAGAAACAAGATGGCACCTTTAGCATGAAACAGTTGTCTGGCGGCATTTTCTAATTCTGTTTTATTATCGCCAAAACTTTCAAAGTCCATATTCACCGAAATCTTACCGAGTTTCTGATTACCAGATTGGCTGGCAATACTCGATTGAAATTCAGGGATATAATCTCTAGAATACTTGGCAATTTCAGCTCTTGTTGCCAACGATTGTGCTAGGACTGGCTGCAAACTCATAACTCCAACTGACCCTACAATAGCTAAGGCACTCATCTTTAACCAATTATTCATTTAACAATGTTCCATGATTTAGTAAATGTATCGCCAGCGTAAATTTGGGCATTAACCGCAATTTACTGGAGACGATCTTACTACACGTTATCATGGTTCGATTCCCCAAACATCGATCTCTATCACTCGATCGATTAACACAGCTCTAACTTCAAATTAGACTAGACGAGCATTGAGGCATAATATAAGGTAAGACTTTTGGAGCATGTCACAAATGGTTCAGACCCCAATTAGACAACTTACCCTTGAAGAGTTCTTGGCTCTGCCAGAGACCAAACCTGCTAGCGAATACATCGACGGTGAAATCATTCAAAAACCAATGCCTCAAGGTCAACACAGCGTTATTCAGGGTGAATTGTTAGTTGAATTAACTCTTGCTTGGCGAGGAATAGGTATCGCTCAAGCTTTTCCAGAGCTACGCTGTACTTTTGGGGGTAGAGCAATCGTGCCTGACGTAGCTATTTTTGAAAATGATAGAATTCCCTATGACGAAAATGGCGACATCGAAAATGTCTTCAGCATTCCGCCCGACTGGACGATTGAAATCCTCTCACCCGAACAAAGTACTACTAAAGTTCTAAAAAATATCAACCATTGTCTGGCTTATGGGACACAGATGGGATGGCTAATAGATCCTACAGATCGATCTGTATTTATTATTGGGACAAATCAAACTTTTCAAATGATTGATGAGCCTACGGCAATGCTACCTGTACCTGCTTTTGCTAAATCGATCGAACTCACAGTGGAGCAGTTGTTTAGCTGGATTAAGAAAAAGAATTAGACTTAGAGGATGAATGGATGCGTCTAATTGCTACGCTTCAAGTGTGTAAATCCCCCTACTTGGTACAACACATGCGGAGGGAACCTCCGCGTGATTGCATCCGCTAAATCCCCCTTAAAAAGCGGGACTTTAATCCGGTTCCCCCCTTAAAAAGGGGGGTTAGGGGGGATTTTCTAGGGTTTACGAGTGCTACCCTTATACTTTCCAAACATCCTCTTAGATGAAAGTTACCCAGAACACCTCGGTTTCGTTGTGACAGCAGCAACGCCAGAGTTTTTCTATCTGGAATTGCAACCAGCTCCTCGCAAATTTAACGATCGGTTTATGTTTTAGCAAAATCAACAGGATTTTGGTCGCGACGATGATTGAAGGGAATGGGCACACCTTGCGCGTCGCCAACTAGTGCCGCAGTTGCCTCTAGCGCCGCTCTCAACCGCTTGGCAGCATAGATCGACATATCGCGAGGGACATTAATTCGATCGCGGATATAGCGCAAGGCTGCATCCGCTCCTGGTGGTGGCACGAGATCCGTTCCGGTCATCATATTTGTCAGCGCACACCGCAAGGCGACATCTACCAATTTATCATCAGCAGGATTGACCCGAATTACATTCGCATGGTGCTTAATCGTCCGGTAGAGGGCTTCCGCACGATCGTGTTCCGGTTCGACAAAGGTCGCGTCTGGTAAGCCCTCCCAGGGGCCATTATCCACCCGCGCTTTATTTTTGAGCATCTGGGGTTCGCCATTTTCATAGCAGCCGCCCATTTGAGGTGGTAAATCGTGGACGTGGGTATGAAAGTCGCTCTGAGTGCCGCGATAGGTTTCCCGACTTTCCATCGCATCAAACCAGGCACTAAAGCGCGGGTTATCCTCTCGGAGGGAATAGCCTTTATAGTAGTACAAGCTCGCATTCATCCGCTCGACATAGGGCGTAAAGATGACGTCAGCAGTACTAAAGACATCTAGAAAGTAAGCTCCGGATGTACTACTAAGTGCCTGCTCGACCATTTGCACGACACTGACAAATTGCGATCGATTGTGCTGCTCCTCCCGCACTGAATTTGCCGGACGACACAGCCAACTACACCACGCCCGAAATAATAACCGCTCTAACTGGCGCAGTGGCACTACTTGCGGATCTCTCATCCCGTAAGCCAGTCCGCCAAAAGCGGCTTCGAGCGCGAGCAAAATATCATCGCTCTCCGTAATCATCCGCCCGTCTAATTCTACGGCGGGGAGCATTCCCGAAGGTACCTTGCGCTTGTACCAACTCTCTTTTTCCCCATAACAGAACATCGTGACTTTTTCGATCCGATAGGGGATTTGTTTTTCTTCTAGCCACAGCCAAATTTTCTGACAGTAAGGACACCACGCATGATTGTCACGGTATAGTGTCACCCGCACATCAGTTTCGGCGCGTCCGAATAAGCGGAGTCGCGACTGCGCATTGGTTGCGCCATTAATCGGATCGCTCGGGACAAATTTAGCGGTGGGTAGATCTGCTAGTTCTTGCCAGCTCAAAGGATCGATCGTCATCTGGGGTGGTGAAATGGGATACTAGTGGCGATGTTTGCAATACTCGCTTACCTAAAGATAACAGTTTCGGCAGAGGTCGCCGATCGAACGACAAAGGAGAGGCAATTAATAAATTACCCCTCCTCTAAAGCGGATGTATTAAAACTATCCACTATTCACTGTCTTGATTCGCTGTCTTGTCGTTTTTTTATTCGGGGGTTCCCCCC
>NZ_JANLWO010000590.1:0-4599 GCF_031364565.1 Chamaesiphon sp. OTE_20_metabat_361 | reverse complement strand
CGCCGAAGAGATGGGAATAACCCTGCAAAACACCAGCTACTCCGTCAATATCAAAGAACGCCTCGACTTTAGCTGTGCCATATTCGATCGATCTGGTGAATTAGTCGCCAACGCACCGCATATCCCCGTACATCTGGGTTCGATGAGCGAAAGCGTCACCAGCCTGATTCAAGCCTGCGGCAATACTTTACAGCCTGGAGATGTGTATATCTCCAACAACCCCTACAACGGCGGTACCCATTTACCCGACATCACCGCGATTACCCCGATTTTTCTCCCCGATTTGCCCACACCAGTATTTTACGTTGCATCGCGCGGACATCATGCCGATATCGGTGGCATCACTCCTGGCTCTATGCCCCCACACAGCACCTCGATCGAGCAAGAGGGACTATTAATCGATAATTTCCAACTTGTCGCTGGTGGGCGATTTCGGCTGGCTGAGGTGCTAGCACTCTTAGCCGATGCAATATATCCAGCCCGCAATCCCCAGCAAAACATCGCCGATCTCCAAGCCCAAATCGCCGCTAACGAGCGCGGCGTCCAGGCTTTACTAGCAATGGTCGAGAAATATGGCTTGGCGACCGTCGAAGCCTATATGCAGCACGTCCGGGACAATGCCGAAGAGTCAGTCCGACAAGCGATTTCTGTCCTCAATCCAGGGACATTTACCTATCTGATGGACGATGGGTGTCAGATTCAAGTCGAGATTGCGATCGATCGATCCACCCGCTCGGCAACGATCGATTTTACCGGGACATCACCCCAACAACACACCAATCTCAATGCACCGCTAGCAATCTGCAAAGCAGTAGTGTTATACGTCTTCCGTACCCTCGTCGATGACGATATCCCACTTAATGCAGGTTGTCTCAAACCGCTACACATCATCGTCCCCACCGGATCGATGCTCCATCCGCAATTTCCAGCAGCAGTAGTCGCAGGCAATGTCGAAACCTCCCAAGCGATCGCCAATGCCCTCTACGGTGCGCTGGGAATCATGGCAGCAGCTCAAGGCACGATGAATAACTTTACCTTTGGTACCGATCGCTATCAATACTACGAAACTATCTGCGGCGGTTCTGGTGCCGGAGCAACGTTTCATGGCACCGATGCCGTCCAAACGCACATGACTAATTCCCGGCTCACCGATCCAGAAGTCCTAGAACTGCGCTTCCCCGTATTATTAGAGAGTTTTCGGATTCGCGCAAACAGTGGCGGTAGCGGTAAATATTCCGGCGGTAACGGCGTCACCCGCCGCATTCGCTGCCTAGAAGCGATGAAAATGGGCATTTTATCCGGTCATCGATCGATTCCCCCCTTTGGCTTAGCAGGTGGCGCACCCGGAGCAGTCGGACGCAATCAGATCGAACGCCAAGATGGCTCGTTGGCGGAGCCTCTCCATCGGAGAATCGAGTCACTAGGCTCCAAAGCCGAAGTCGAAATGAATGTCAACGATATCTTCTCGATCGACACACCGGGCGGCGGCGGCTTTGGATGAGAGGGTAGATGGGAGATGGGAGATGGGAGATGAGGGGACTGGGCGATGTGTATGACCTCTTACCTTTTACCTTTTACCTTTTACCTTTTACCTATTCCCTAAAGTTTGACCCGAATCGGATCGATCGTCTTAGCAATCCGATCGAGTGGTTGTTTGCGTTTTTTACCTGTAAATACGTTGACTTGATAAGCCAGCGCATTGGTGACATCTAGCGCCGTCATCCAGCCACTTTTCCGGTGATAGGCACCCGTTTCAATATCGATCCAGCCGGGACCTTGGGCAATTTCTCCCGGACGTACACCGGGAAGCGTAAATGTAATCGTATGTCCGGTAATGATAATTTTATCGGGAAAATAGGGAAATTGATTGCTCAAAAACTTCTCTCTAATCCAGCAAAATTGGTCGTTATTTTGCTTATCCAGTGCTTTAAACGGATCGACACCAGCATGTACTAAAAATACATCCCCCAAGTCCAGATAAGATGGCAAACTTGCAAACCAATCCATGTCACCTTGGGGAATTCCGGCTTCACCATAGCTTTCGAGCGTTGTATCGCCGCCAGATGGCAACCAGTGACGCAACGCCATCTCATCAACTTTACCATTACCAAATGCGGTCAAGAGCATGACTTCGTGGTTGCCCATCAGACAGGGATAGTCCCGCTCCCGAATCCATTTCACCACCTGAGCGCTTTTGGGGCCGCGATCGATGACATCACCCAGAAAGTACAACGCATCTTCAGCAGAGACATTACAAAAATCAATTAACTCACGCATACCATCAAAGTGGCCGTGAACGTCACCAATAATCACGATCCGGGGTTTGGAACTGTGCTTTCTTTGAAATAAATTAAACATAAAATGTCAATGCTCAGATGAAGCTACTCGGTCGAGACCGAAGCATCAGCCGGATAATATTGATAGTATGCACACTTTGACTGCCAAGATCGCGATTGCATAATCGGCGCTCTTGGTTACTGTCTTATGCTGGCTCTGCTCGAAACTGCGCCCCTATTGTTTTATTATTGCTCAATTCCTCGATCGAATAGCCGAATCTAGCTAGTTAGTACTCAATTCCTTAATTACCAGTAGTTTGCTCGGTTAGCTCCGACTGGGCAGCGCCATTAGGCGATAGTTGTTGCCGCCAATTTGCCACCCAATCAGGCTGAAAAAAGGCGATCGCAATGGCAACCGCAGCGAGGAAACCCATGCTGGTAGTCAGTGCGAGGAATAAGTGAATGGCGCGATTGAGTCTAAATTTAGGTTCGGGGGCGGACTTGGAGAGCGCGACTGCTTCAGGAGTGGAAGCTGAGTAAAGGATCTCGGGATCTGTAGTGGACGTGGATACCTGGCAGGACATTAACACTAGTGAAATATTATCCGTACCATTTTCGCCATGAGCCAAAGCCAGCCATGATTGGACGGCTTCAGTCAATGGCATCTCTGTCTGAAGAATCCGCGCGGCGTAATCTTGCCACGAACTTTCGACCAAGTTGCGATCGCTCAAACCGTCCGAACATAATAATAAAATTCCATCCTCGATCGCCATAAATCGCTGGACGGTAGGTACGATTAGCTCGCCAGCCTTCATCCCCAGAGCTTGAGTTAGCGCCGTCGCATCCGGGCGATTGACACTATGCCAGGACAGATCGCGACCTTGCTTGACTTCACGAGTAGCGATATCATCGTCGATTGTCAGCAGTTGACATCGCTCGGGTGTAATCCAGTAAGCCCGACTATCACCAACATGAGCGATATAAATCTCGTGGGAACTCCCCACCCCATTCCGGCTGCGAATCTGCTGGTTGACTTGGATTGCCATCACCATCGTCGTACCCATCCGCGCAAGCTGTTCGCGACCTTGACTTTGATTTTGGGCAGTAATAGTATTATTTACCACTCTGACGATCGCCCCGATTGCCTGAGAGATCTGTTCGGGTGAGACGATGCGATCGCAGTTAATCAGATCCCGATAGAGATTTTGGGCTTGAATTTGGAGCAGTTTGACAGCCATCTGACTGGCAACTTCACCCCCGTCATGTCCGGCAACCCCATCGCAGATAATCGCAATTTTCCCACCCGTCGGATCGTGAGCTAACTCTAATGGAGTCGGGTAATAAGAATCTTCATTATGCAGGTGCAGAGAGCCAGCATCAGTACCACCAGCGATCTGCCACTTCACAGACAACCGCGCCGCTTGTTCGAGGATAATACTATTTAATTCGCGATCGACATCGCGCAGCGAAGCTTTTTCCGCCTGCATCTTCAAAAATAAGGCTTCTAAGCGATCGGCAATTTCTGGATGAGCACCTGGCAAAGTTTTCAGCCACAGCGTTCCGAGGTGGGCGAGAGTAACTTTAGTATTGCCCGTCGCATAGTCGGAAATCAATTCGCACAATCGCAGCCGCCAACCATCTACGCGCAAGTTGTCCATCAAGACCGCGCTAGACAACACCCCAGCACCCGATAGCGGTGCCCACAGAGCGATCGCTTGCCACAACCAATATGCCTGCTCTAGGGCGGTAGCCGTGCCCCACGCCTCCACTAAACTAGGCAGTAATTTCCCTTCACGATCGACCGGGATATTATCGAGCAATGGAATCTCGATCGTCTCATTCGCGCTCTTCAGCGAGCAAAAGCCGTGTAATCGGGGTAAATGGAGCTGATATCGATATAAATGAGCGTAGGCGATCGCCTGATGCGGCAGTGGAAACAGCAAGTCTGGCGGCTCTTGAGGCTTAGTATCCAACCAGATCTGCGGCGCGATCGCATGATACCGATCTTCCACCAATCGACCCGCCGGAATCAACGTTGCTTGCCGTTGAGCAGCCCAGATATATCTAGATGTCATTGCCTGAGTGGTAGTCATAAATTAGCGAAGTCGGGGTCGAGCGGATTCATTCTGTAGTTTACGCTAGAAAGATGGGAGATGGGAGAGGTAATAGGTAATAGGTAATGGGAAGCGAATGCAGCGAATGTCGCTTCCTACAGATCGAACCTTACGCAGGAGAGTTTGAGAGGCGGCGATTTGCGCTCCTCGGGTTCCCCGAGGGTTTAGCAAATCAAGACAGCGTTCCGCCTTTCAACGGGGGGGCTGGG
>NZ_JANLWO010000180.1:0-6033 GCF_031364565.1 Chamaesiphon sp. OTE_20_metabat_361 | reverse complement strand
CTGTCTTGATGCGCTAAACCCTCGGGGAACCCGAGGAGCGCGCATCGCTACGCGGACTGATTAACTAGTCCGCGTAGCGAAAAGTGCGGTCTTGGGGTTTCCCCAAGTAGAGCACCTTTTCAAGACAGGCGGACTTTGCATCACAAGCCGAGACTTCCAGTCTCCAGGCATTTCTTAACCCTAACTCGCGCTAATTAGCAGCAGGAGCTACGCCTTGCCAAATCGGCGATGACGGTGTTGATAATTCAGGAGTGCTTGATGAAATGCCAACCGATCGAAATCCGGCCAGAGTGTGTCAGTAACATATATTTCAGCGTATGCCAACTGCCATAATAAAAAGTTACTAATCCGCATTTCACCACTGGTGCGGATCAACAAATCTGGATCGGGTAAGTCGGCAGTATGAAGATATTTGGAGAGCATTTGCTCGTCGATATCGGTTGATTTAACGATCCCTTGTTGCACTTGAGCGGCTAGGATCTGGCAAGCGCGGACGATTTCTTGTCTGCCACCATAATTGATTGCTACCGTAAATCGGACGCCCTGATTGTGTCGGGTGGCGACACGAGCGCGATCGATCGCGCTACATAGCGATGGTGTCAAATTATCCAAGTTACCCACGACTTCGAGCTTCACGCCCTCAGAAACCATTTCAGCGAGTTCCAACTGAAATAAATTCTCAAATAACGTCATCAAAAAGTCAACTTCCTCCATCGATCTTCCCCAATTTTCCGTCGAGAACGCATACACAGTCAACGCCGAGATCCCCCAATCTTTGCAACAACGTAACAGATCTCGGAGCGTATCCGCACCCCGTTTATGCCCCATCATCCGGGGAAATCCGCGCTGTTTTGCCCATCTACCATTTCCATCCATAATTACGGCGATGTGTTGTGGGAGCTGAGTGCAATCTAAATCGGTAGGTAGTTCGATGAGACTGGTTGTTTTGGAAGTCATCTGAGAAGTTAGGGATTATGAATTATGAATTATGAATAATCTTCAGTAGTAAATTCATCGTTCATTTATTGTCCGGCAATTGTAACAAGCCACGTAACAGCTTGACTGCGCGAGTGCTAAATTTGCGTCCTAAGCCCCGTAAACTTGGCGTGACTGATTCGCGTTCGCCGATCGGGGCAAACCGAGTTTCTAGTAGCTCTTTCAGTTTACTGCTAGTCAGGGGACGATCGAGTACTCCAGATTCAGCTAACGAGATCGATCCCGTTTCTTCTGAGACGACAATGCACACGCAATTGTTCGTGCGTTCGGTAATTCCCATTGCCGCACGGTGACGCGTTCCTAGCTGTCTGGATGCCGCGCGATCGGATAGGGGCAAAATGACTCCCGCCGACACGACGCGATCGCCCCGAATAAATACCGCCCCGTCATGTAATAAAGTCGTATTTTGGAAGATGGTTTGGATTAATTCCTTCGATAACTTAGCATCTAATTTGACCCCAGGTACGGCAAAATCTCGCTCGTCCATCATTTCACTGGTTTCCAAGATCATCAAGGCACCGATCCGCTGTTGCGACAACTCTTTGACAGCATCGACAATTTGGTCGGTCGATCGATCTGCGGTATCGCTGACGCGACGGGTCGAGCTAATTGAGGGCACGAGATTTCCTCGCCCCAATTGCTCCAAAAAGCGGCGAAATTCTGACTGAAACACCACTGACATTGCTAGTGCTGCCCCCACGACTAATTTGTCCAATACAAAACTCAGCAGCCGAAGTTGGCACCGTTCGCCGATAGCCGCCGCCACCATTAACACAATTAGCCCTCTTACCATCCACAGCGTTCGACGATCCCTGACCGCCAATAACACTAGAAATGTGAGGGCAATTACCAATCCCAGGTCTAGACTTTGGCGTAACCAGGATTCAGTAAACTGGGAATCAAACCCAAAGCCCAGAGTCATTGGCAATTAATCCACTACGACCAATCCCTAGATTCTATGGCACATTGGAGCCGATCGACAATCAATTGGGACTAATATTTATCTGCGATCGGCGATTTTGCCAACTGAGATCGATCTCAGGGGACAATCCCCGATTGCCAGAATCGCTGTGATATCATAAATGACAGCCCCTCGCACGCGACCCGGCACAAACCTTAACTAAATAACCACTCCCTTCCCAGTGTCAATATCACCTATATATGACTAGCGGCTATCTTCTCATTGGGGCAATTTTGATCTTAGGGGGCATCGTCGCGGTGTCTGGAGATCGGATCGGCACGCGGGTAGGTAAAGCGAGGTTGACATTATTTAAACTCCGTCCGCGTCAAACTGCTACTCTGGTAACGATCGTCACAGGCACACTGATTTCTGGCTCCGTACTAACACTGATTTTTGGAGCTAGCGAACAGCTCCGTACGGGGGTATTCGATCTCCAAAAAATTCAGCGCAAACTTGCCGATACCAAGGAAAATCTCAATCGTGCTTTAGAGCAAAAAGATCGCGTCCAACGCGAGCTAGCAGTCGCGCGGAACGAGCAAACCGCCGCGCAGGATTTGCTCTCCGGCATCAATAAATCACTCAAAGATGAACTCCTCAAACAATCAGTCGCCGCCCAAAACTTTAGCAACACCAAACAGCAACTACAAACTGTCTCCCAGCAGCGCAACGATCTCGTCGCTGAAGTCACCCAAATTCGGCGTCAACGCAGCGACTCGACCGCCCAGCAGCAGGTACTTGCCATCCAAGTCCAGAACCTCAAAAACCAAAGCGAACGAATCGAAACCACCATCGAGCCGCTCCAGGAGCGATTAATCGCAGTCAATAGCCAGAAAGTTCAACTCCAACAGCGGCTCGATCTCATCACTGTCGAGCCAAATTTACATCAGCTAACTCAAAGATTACAAACCTATGAAAATACTTCAAAAAAATTAGGTCGAGATTTAGAGCAGTCTACAGCCAGAGCAATCGGGATTGAAGCTCAGCTTAAAACTGCTCAGCAAGAATTATTAAATCTCAAAATTGAGATCGAACAACTCGATCGCAAGCTCGAAGTCCGTCAAGCTCAGCTCAAGGAAAAGGACAAGCAACACCAACAGTTAGAACGCGAGTTTCAGACGCGGGCGGTACAATTAAAACTTAGAGATCGGCAACTTAAAAAAACCGAACTCCAAATCAAAACAAATCGTCAGGGGCTAGCCTCCCTTGAAAAAGAAGTCAACAATATCGAACAAGAATATCGCAAGATTCGCCAAGGGAATATCGGGATTATTCGCAATCAAGTCTTGGCAAGTAGCGTTCTCAAAGCCAGTAGCCCTCAAGCGATGACCGAGGAAGTCGATCGCCTCCTCGTCCGAGCTAATAGCTCAGCTTGGCAAGCGACCCATCCTAATGAAGCCGATCGCCAGCAACAGATTATTGAATTAGCGCCCAATCAATTGACACAACTCAAACAACAAATAACCGAACGTCGTAACTATGTGATGCGAATCTTTTCTACGGAAAATTATGTAGTTGGCGATCGCAAGATTCAAGTATTTATCGATGTCGCACCCGATCGCCAACTATTCGATCGCGACGATAAAATTGCCAGCGTCAGTGTCGATCCGAGTACGATGAATGAAGCACAAATTCGCCAACAATTGAATATTCTATTGGTGACATCACAATTGCGAGCGCGACGTGCCGGGATTTTGGACGATCGACCGCAAATCGGTGACGGACAGCTAGCTACTTACGTCCAATTTTTAGAAAGAGTTAAAACCCAAAAATACCCGATCGAAATTATGACAATTGTCGATCGGGATACTTATACATTAGGGCCGCTAGTAATCAAATTACAAGCTGTCTCCGGTAACAAGAGACTGTTTAGCACTTATTCGACCACAACTAATTTACCAAGTATAAATTAGTACAATCACTCGAAGGCAGCAATCAATTCATCAAGCGTACATTGATACACTGACATCATTTGTTTGAGCTGAGAGGGGATCAATTTAGGTTGGGAGCGCTTTTGCTCCCAGTCATTAATCGTTCTCACGCTCAAGCCCAATTCAATTGCTAATTGAAGTTTAGTCAGTCCAGCAACTTCCCGCAAATGGATCGGTGTAATGCTGTGGCAACTAGGACTAGTTACCAAGTGAAACTGTTGCTGTGACTTAGTTTGCTCGGACTTTAAAACATAGACTTTTGCTAATTGACCATCACGATCGCGCTGCTTAATTGCTACTTTGCGACTAGCAATCGCGATCTTCAGACAGATTTGGATCATGGAAATCGGACGGTTCAAAATATCGGATAATTCCTTAATTGCGATCCCGTCCGGGCGACCTGCGAGCAACTCAAGGAGTCGATCGATAGTTGTGATACTAGAGAAAGCGGGGGTTATTTCGACAATTGCCAAAGTTAAGGTTTCCTAACTCGTCGCCTAATAGCTTATCACCTTTATTGAAAATTCATGAATGTCGTAAATACGAGATTTTTATAGATGGACGCCTGCTTTTTGTAACTAAGTTATGTCCGTTTTTCCACCCTTGACAATTGAGATCGATCGGGATATCGTCAACAGAACTATCTCCCGATCGCCGTCAAATATCCGCCGACCGACCGATTGACACCTTAATTTTCCCCTGACAGATAGTAAAGACCGACAGCGATCTCAATATTCAGTCACTCTAAACCTTAAATCTATGGCTCAATTTTGGATTGCCGTCTTCTTCATTCTGTTAGCGAGTGCCCAATTGTTTCAATTTATTAGAGCGATCGATCTCCCATTTCCAGTTTATTTAATCTTAGGAATGGTACTGGCGATCGCGGCTAATCCTCGATCGAGATCTACCTTCATGCTCGCGCAACAAGTAACTATCCCAGAAACTAAAGTACCACCAGCTATTACTGCCCCAGATCGATCGCTGCTAATAGCTGCAAATTCCCCTGCACAAATCGAGGCAATCGAGCCGAAACCCAAACGCACCCGTAAAACCGCACCCAAATCGCTCCCAGCCACTCCCGAGCCTCCCGATGCCCTCGGCACGATTGACAACAGCGAGCCAAAACCCAAACGCACTCGGAAAGCAACTGCTAAATCGCCACAAGCTTAAGCTACTTGCGAGCTTCAATTATCGAGCTGTTTCGACAGCAGTCGTTCGATCTGGGCAATTGTTTCAGACTGAGCTTGAATCAATCGACGTAGCTCCGCTATCTCGCGATCTCTGAGTAAATCCAGTTTTTCATGCAGTAATTCGATCTCCATTTCAGCTTTGACATCGCAGTCCAAATCCTGTTGCGCGCGCTCTCGATCTATTTCAGACTGGCGATTTTGACTCATCAAAATAAACGGTGTTGCATAAGCCGCCTGAAAGCTTAAGGCTAGGTTGAGCAAGATAAATGGATATGGATCCCATTTTCCCAGCACAGCGAGTACATTTAGCACGATCCACAGTGTCAATAGACAACTTTGGATGATGATAAATTTCCACGAACCGACTACCTCGGTGACAACATCGGCAATACGATCGCCACGGGAGGAAGATCTGGGAGTAGTAGATCTAGCAGGTTGAATCGATCGCAAGTAAGATAGTCGCTCTAAATCGCTCGCGCTCAGTTGTGGTGCTTTAATGACTGGTGGCAAGTCCATAAATGTCAGTAGTTAAGACCGATCGCCCTATTATCGCTCGAAAACAAGCTGCCTGACGTACTTGCTCAGCCTCAAACTGCAATTTATGAGCTTAAAATCTATAAGAATTGACCGATCCGATCGATCAACTGTTCGGCGGTTAAGACACCTTCGATCCGATCGACTGATTGCCCGCCTTTGAACATTACTAAAGTTGGCAAAGCTTGAATCTGATGACTAGAGGCAATTTGGGGATATCGATCGGTATCGATCTTCATAATTCTCACTTGCCCGTTGAGTTCGATATTGACTTGTTCCAAAATTTTGGACATCATCTGACAAGGGCCGCACCAAGTCGCATAGAAATCAACTAATATCGGTAGGTCGCTATTGGCGATCGCGTCTTCAAAACTGGTAAATTGTTGCTTGACTGCCATGAGATTGTCCTGAAACAAAGTTTGCG
>NZ_JANLWO010000541.1:0-8136 GCF_031364565.1 Chamaesiphon sp. OTE_20_metabat_361 | reverse complement strand
TGTTAGATAGCGAACTCGCCCAATTACATCTAGAAGGAGTTAGAATTAGATTTTTAGGCGATCGATCTCAAGTTCCGATTAGTCTCCAAAAAATGATGGATAAGTCGATCGAGACCACTGCTGACAATCGATCGGTTACGTTTAATATTGCGATTAATTATGGCAGTCGGCATGAAATTCTCCAAGCTTGTAAATCGATCGCTACTCAAGTTCGACGCGGTGAACTAGAGCCGCATCAGATCGATGAGTCGATATTTACCAGCTATCTCGACACTGATGAATTGCCAGATCCCGATCTCTTGATTCGCACCAGTGGCGAGCAGCTGTTGAGCAATTTTCTCTTATGGCAACTTGCCTACACCGAACTGCATATTACCAATACGCTCTGGCCGGACTTTAGTAATGATGAATTCACTCAAGCAATTGCTGATTATCAGCACCGCCATCGACGGTTTGGCAAGGTTTAGTTAGACTGTAGGGTAGGTCTTAGGCTTTAGGCAAAATATCTGCTCAAAGCATTGCCTACTCCCTTGGCTAGATCTCAATTTCAGCCACATAGCCAGATCGCTACCGACTAATCAGACAATGTATTTAGAAGATTACAGGCGATCGAACTACTAGACCACAGCAGCAGATTAAGGTACGATTAAATATTAATGATTGTTAACAAAATAGCGCTTAGTTTGGCTATAAATTCATAATTGTCACTTATCTGCCTCAAGAGCTGTGGCTAACTGACAGTAGTAAAGACTGTGCCTACTCATAAATCTTGGAGATCCAAACCGCTACATGACTCTATCGATCGATCCGAACCCAGCCACCGAGCTGTCCCCGAATCTCAAACTCAAACACATCGTCCAATCTTTACCAAAAGAAGTTTTTGCAAAAGATAGTGCCAAAGCTTGGTTTACAGTAATCAAAACCATCGTCACCGTGACATTGGGGATGGCGGCAATCGCCTACGCACCCTGGTATCTGTTGCCCTTAGCGTGGGTATTTACAGGTACGGCGATGACTGGCTGCTTTGTGATCGGTCATGACTGCGCTCACCGTTCATTTGCTAATAGTCGTAAAGTCAACGATATCGTCGGTCATCTGTTCATGTTGACCTTGATTTACCCTTTCCACGGCTGGCGCTACGGTCACGCCAAACACCACAAACATACCAATAAAATGGATGTGGATAACGCGTGGCAACCCTGGCGACCAGAAGCTTATCAAGACGCACCCGCTTGGCTCCAAGTCGTCTACCAAGCGATGCGCGGTCGGCTCTGGTGGTTGGCGTCGTTACCCCATTGGGCAGCGGTTCACTTTGATTGGCGCAAATTCCCTGAAGGTAAAACTCGGGATGATGTCAAATTTTCAGCTTTGTTTGTGATTATCGGTGCCGCAATTATTTTCCCGATTCTCATTGGGACTTTAGGCGTGTGGGGCTTTGTGAAATTTTGGCTCTTACCTTGGTTGGTTTATCACTTCTGGATGAGCACCTTCACGATCGTCCATCATACCGCTGCTGATATTCCCTTCAATCCTGAGAGCGAGTGGAATGAAGCGATCTCCCAATTATCTGGTACAGTCCACTGTGACTACCCAGGCTGGGTCGAATTTCTCTGCCACGATATCAACGTTCACATTCCTCACCATATTTCAACAGCGATTCCGTCCTACCGCCTCCGGGAAGCCCACGCGATCATCAAAGCGAACTGGGGTGAGTACATCAAGGAACGCACCTTCTCCTGGGAATTGATGAAGGATATCACTGATAAATGTCACATCTATGAAGAGAATGAGTTCTATCAAAGCTTCCGCGAATTTAACGCTAATAACTAGTCAGCTCCACGTATCCTAACAAGATCGTTGAATTTAAATTAACGAACCGGATGGGCAAATGCCCATCTTTTTTATCGCTATATTTCACTATCCCCCATCTCCTATCTCCTATCTCCCATCTCCCATCTCCCATCTCCCCTATTTTCGATCGCCACAGCCTCAATCGAAGATAGTAAGCTAAAATAAAGCCTGACTCATTTACACCCAATCGCCCAAACCATGCAATTCATCGATCTCGCAGAAGTAGAAGTAGAATCCGGCAGCGGTGGCGATGGGATCGTAACCTTTCGGCGGGAAAAATACGTCCCAGCAGGCGGGCCTTCTGGCGGTAATGGTGGCAAAGGCGGCTCGATTTACTTTACCGCCGTGGAAAATTTACAGACATTACTGGATTTTCGCTACAACCGTCGCTTCAAAGCGGTAAATGGTGGCAAAGGTGGTTCGAGTAACTGTACTGGCGCATCGGGCGACGACCTCAATATCGAGGTACCCTGCGGCACAGTGATTTATGATACCGCTACCGATGAGATACTAGTAGATCTGGTCGAACCGGGACAAACTTTTAAAGTCGTTGCTGGTGGTAAAGGTGGCTTGGGTAACGCCCACTTCCTCAGTAATAGCAACCGTGCGCCAGAATACGCCCTCCCCGGACAACCGTCCCAACAAAAACGAATTAGGCTCGAACTCAAACTTCTCGCCGAAGTCGGGATTATCGGCTTGCCCAATGCAGGTAAATCGACCTTAATTTCGGCGCTGTCTGCCGCCCGTCCGAAGGTGGCTGATTATCCCTTTACCACCCTAGTACCCAATCTGGGTGTCGTCCGCAAGCCTTCTGGCGATGGGACGCTATTTGCGGACATTCCAGGCTTGATCGAAGGTGCTTCCGAAGGTGCAGGTTTGGGACATGATTTCCTCCGCCACATCGAGCGCACGCGAGTATTATTGCATCTAGTGGAAGCCACTGGCGACGACCCGATCGGGGCATACCAGACCATTCGTCAAGAGCTAACCGCCTATAGCGAAAATCTAGTCTCCAGACCCCAAATTTTGGCGTTGAGCAAGATCGATGCAGTCGATGATGAAGAAGTTGCAGAAATTGCTCAAGCTTTGAGCGCAGTAGCACAGCAACCAGTATTTTTGATTTCATCAGCAACTCGCACGGGTTTAGATCCTTTGCTGGCAGCAGTTTGGCAGCAATTGGACCTCTTAGCCGCCGAGCGTGCTGCTGAAAAGTTGGCTCTCGAACGTGCCGCCTTTCCAGTCCTCAAATAGATAGTTACTGCTTACGCTAAAACCGCCAAAACCTTCATCAGATTTTCGATCGCATTTAGAGTTATTGGGGTAGTTAGATCTGTAGGTTGGGTTGAAGAATGAAACCCAACATTTCTGGGATATTGTTAGGTTAGTTGGGTTTCGTTTTCGCTCAACCCAACCTACGGATTTATGAAATTACTGATTTCTGTTTGTTATAAGTAGATGGGCGTAATTAAATATAAGATATCGCGTAGGGTGGGCATTGCCCACCAGCTAGATTTCAGGCATAATCTATTTTATAAATGATTACGCCTACCTACTTATTTAAAATGAATTAACTTCAATAACTCCGGTATTTAAGGGAGATTTATGGACATTACAACCACTTTAAATCAAATCATTGCTTTAGATATCCAGGATCGGATTCGACTGGTACAAGGTATCTTAGATAGTATCGCCGCAGAACAAGTTGACTGCAATCTTACAGAACCACAAAAGCGCGAACTCGATCGACGTATTGATGACTATGAAGCAAATCCTGATGAGGTAATGACTTGGGCAGAAGTTAAAGCTTCGATTAAGGCGCAAGCATGAATTATGTATTGGTGTTCCGCTTAGAAGCTCGTAACGAACTTGATGAAGCGTACAACTTGTCGAGATTAATTAATGTTTACAAACTTCGTGGATAGATTCTAAGCCAACCCGATCGCATTTTCCACCACTCCGATTTCAACTTGCGTCTATTCTCTATTTGCGAATATAGAATAGAAATAATAGTTACTATTTCTATGCTCAAACCTCAAGATATTCCAATCCTGCTCAAGACACATCTGTGGCACGATCGACAGTGGCGGTATAGCGATCTAGCTGAAAGCTTAGGTATGAGTGCTTCCGAAGTCCATAGCTCCCTCAAGCGTAGTGCCATTGCCAAACTTTACAACCCCCTCAACCAGCAACCGTTGACACCTCACTTGTTAGAACTCTTGATTCATGGCTTGAAATATATCTATCCTGCTACTCCAGGGACATTGGTACGAGGAATGCCTACCGCTCACTCGATTTCACCATTGAAAGAACAGATTATCAGCTCTCAAGAGCCTTTGGTTTGGGCATTTCCGACTGGAACAGAGATTGGATTAGCACTTATCCCCCTCTATCCATCTGTGCCCCTAGCAGCTAGTTTAGATTCTCAGTTATATGAATTATTGGGGTTGGTAGACGCTCTCCGAGTGGGACGGATTCGGGAACAACAGTTGGCTGCTATTGGACTACAAGAACGATTGGGGGCAGCACTGTGAGCGATAAATCTATTGACATGCTGATGGTGGTAGCGAGGGTATTAAACCAATTACCACAACCAGTTGTTTACACTGGTGGCGCGACGATTTCGTTGTATCTAGATGCTTTAAGTGCTAGAGATATGCGTCCAACTGACGATGTAGATTGTGTCGTTGAAGTTACATCCCAACGCGAATATTACCAATTATCCGCAACACTCAGAGAATTGGGATTGAGCGAAGATACTTCCCCTGGCGCGCCTTTGTGTCGATGGCTGTGTGAGGGTGTAAAACTGGATGTGATGCCAGTCGATCCTCAAATTTTGGGCTTTGGCAATCGTTGGTATAAGCGGGGAGTAGCTGACGCGCTCGACTTAACCTTGCCTAACGGAATCGAAATTAAAATATTTACGATCGCCTATTTACTTGCATCAAAAATTGAGGCTTTTGGCAGTCGTGGACGCAATCAATTTTACTTTAGCAAAGACTTTGAGGACATCATTACCCTGTTTAATGGTTGCCCAAATTTAATTGTAGAAATCGCCGCAAGTGAGGCAGAAGTTAGAATATTCATTACTGAATGGGTGAGAACCGAGCGAAAGAATTTGGATGCAATGGCTCCAGCATTTCTATTAAACAGCGATCGATTGGCAGGTAGAGATAAGTTGCTACTAGAAACGATCGTTAAAATAGGGGAAATATTGTAACGACTAAAAAATCGCGATGTTTCCCCTACTTCCACATCGAAAAGAGGGCAAGTTCTTCTATTTTAGTGCTTACAAACTTCGCGAATGGATTCTAAACCAACGCGGTTGCAAAAATCACCAAAACCTTCATCAGGCTTACGATCGATCTTAAAGTACTCCAACATCGGCGTGAAGAAAGTCTCCAGATCGTTAATGTGCATTCTGTCTGTATAAACCTGCGCCAGACGCGTCTGAGCCGGACAGCCAGCCAACCACACTTGATAACTTTCAGGGAAACTACCGACAAAGCCAACTTCCGCCATATAGGGGCGGGCGCAACCGTTGGGGCAACCAGTCATCCGGATGACGAATTGCTCGTCAGGTAAGCCTAATTTGTCCAGGAGGACGCGGAAACGCTCGTTGACGCTGGGGGCTATACGCTCGGACTCGGTGACTGCTAGGCCGCAGGTAGGCAGTGCTGGGCACGCCATCGAGTAGCGGACGAGGGGATCGATATTGAGCGGATCTGGCTCGATGCCATTGTCGATCAGGATTTTATGAATATTATCTCGATCGGCTGGATCGATATCGTAAATCAGCACGTTCTGATGGGGAGTCACGCGCATCGGGATTTGATAAGTTTGGACGATTTCTCTTAACGCCGTGCGGAGTTTAAAATCGCCTTCGTCTTTAATACGTCCATTGACAACTGAGATCCCCAGAAATACCTTACCGTCGCCTTGATCGTGCCAACCTAAGAAATCGATATATTTAAAGGCTGTAAGTTGCTTGAGGGGTTGAATTTTTTTGCCGTAATATTCTTCAACTTTGGCTTTGAATTTAGCTACGCCCCAATCGTGAATCAGGTACTTCATCCGCGCGTGACGGCGGTTGGTGCGATCGCCATAATCGCGTTGAGTAGACACGATTGCTTTAACTAGATCGTAGATATTTGCTTTAGTTACATAGCCGATCGGATCGGCTATGCGGGCGAATGTTTCTTCTTTATTATGGGTGCGTCCTAAACCGCCACCAGCATAAACATTAAAGCCCAATAATTGTCCTTTAGCATTAGTAATTACTACCAATCCTAAGTCTTGAGAGAAAATATCGATCGAGTTATCGCCAGGTACAGTGATCGCAATTTTAAATTTGCGGGGCATGTATTGCATCCCATACAGTGGCTCTAGATCTCCAGGGAAAATTGTATGGTTGGTATCGTGTGCTAGTGCCGCTTTGACTTCCGGTACGGGTTCGCCACTAATGACTTTTTCCCCATCCAACCACACCTCATAATACGCGCCTGATTGGGGCGTGAGCAGATCGGCGATGCGATCGGCATAAGTTAGGGCATATCTATACTCTGGCTTGTTCTTGAAGGGGGCTGGGGGTGCCATCACATTGCGGTTTAAGTCGCCACACGCGCCGAGGGTAGAACCCATGTTCGAGACGATTGCGGCGATGGCTGGCTTGAGGTTGTGCTTGAGGATGCCGTGCATCTGGAAGCCCTGGCGGGTAGTCGCGCGGATGGTTTCGTTCCCATAGTCGCTCGCCAGTCGATCGAGTGCCAAGTACAATTGAGGAGGGATGAATCCGCCGGGATTGCGCGTCCGCAGCATCATTTGATAATCTTTTTCTGCACCTTTGACGCGATTATCCCGATTATCCTGTTGGTAAGATCCATGAAACTTGAGGATCTGGATGGCGTCTTCGGTGAAATAATTTGTATCGAGAAGTAGCTCGCTGGCAACAGGTTCCCGCAGATAGTTACTATCTGTCTTTAAATGTTCTACTTTGGCGAGCTTTTTGGGTGTGGAAGTGTTAACCATACTGAGTTTAAGGATACTGGCAGGCGGAAATCTAGTTTATGGCAATCCTAAGTAACTTAGATCCATTGTCTATTTATTTTAACGCTCCTACGATTCGCCGTTTTGGTGGGAATCCTAAAATAAATGTCGAGGTTCCCGATCCTTAAAGAAATATTCTCATCACAGCGGTTAGAAACCGCCGCTAGTGATGCAAAGTCCGCCTTCTCTGCGAGACGCTTCGCTTTCGCGGACTAGTTAATCAGTCCGCGAAAGCGGACTTTGCACTACGAGCCACGACTTCCAGTCGTTGGCTTGCACTAAACTAGAGAAATCCCAATCGATCGATACCAATGGATAACTCTCTCGATCGTAGACGCTATGCACCTGCCACCGAACGCAATCGCGCACCAATTCTCGAAATTTTGCAGCAAGTCTTACCGCCGACGGGTACAATGCTCGAAATTTCCAGCGGTACTGGCGAACATGCGGTGTTTATGGCTCCCCAACTCGCGCCGCGCTATTGGCTACCCTCAGATCCAAACCCCGATGCCAGAGCGAGTATCACCGCATGGCAAAGGTTCGCGCCGTGCGATAATCTATATCCCCCGATCGATCTCGATGCTAGTAGTTCCGAATGGTTGGTAGAATCAAAAGAGCCAATTACGGCAATTGTAAATATCAATATGATTCATATCGCCCCCAAATCTGCTTATCTGGGGCTATTCGCTGGCGCAAAGCGTATCCTCCCGATCGGTGGTATCTTGTACTTATACGGCCCCTTCAAGCAAGGTGGAGTCCATACAGCTCCCAGCAATGCTGCTTTTGATGAAAGTCTGAGAAGTCAAAATTCAGCATGGGGCATCCGAGATTTAGCAGAAATAACTACAGTTGCTCAAAGTCACAATTTAGCACTTCAACAAGTCTATTCGATGCCTGCTAATAATCTTTCCGTTGTCTTTAAGATTAAGTGAATAGATCCTAGAATTGTCCGAAACCCAGACTGATTAGCAGCGGAGATCTACCCACCCCGCCCTACGGGCACCCCTCCTCGGAGGGGATTTTTCACCCCATCCCTTTTCTTTGCATCTTCGGAGGTTGAAGGGTAAATCCCCTCCTCGGAGGGGCGAATCAGCCTTGCGGCTGATTCGGGGTGGTTAGATCTCCGCAGCACACCAAAAATCCCCCAACATCTCCTCACTCCACAATGGCTAATACCGACTTTCTCGCTCATCTCAACCCATCCCAACGGCGTTCCGTCGAGCATTATTGTGGAGCCTTACT
>NZ_JANLWO010000518.1:0-4074 GCF_031364565.1 Chamaesiphon sp. OTE_20_metabat_361 | reverse complement strand
GTCTGTAAAGAGTATGGCAGCCAAAAAGGGCGTTCGTATTATCATCACATTGGAATGCACCGAGTGTCGTAGCAATCTTGCGAAACGTTCGCCCGGTGTCTCCCGTTACACTACAATGAAAAACCGCCGGAACACTACCGCCCGGTTGGAATTGAGCAAGTTCTGTCGCTACTGCAACAAGCACACGACACATAAAGAGATCAAATAACGGTGGCTAGTTATCTCGATCGAAGGGGAGAGGGTAATGGGTAATGGGTAATAGGTAATGGGTAAATAAATTTTCACCTTTTGCTACTGCTCTTGATACTGCCGAACCGATCCATCCCCATCGAGCCATAACGATTCACTATCCACTATTCACTAACCACTAAAAACACATGGCTTATTTTCGCAAACGGTTATCACCGATCAAACCTGGAGATCCGATCGATTACAAAGACGTAGACTTACTACGGAAGTTTGTCACCGAACGTGGCAAGATCCTACCTCGGAGAATTACTGGTTTAACCGCCAAGCAACAAAGAGATATGACCCTCTCGATTAAGCGCTCGCGCCAAATCGCGTTGATGCCATTTATCAACGTCGAAGGCTAACCAGTCAGGAATGAGGAATGAGGGTTGCTAGTGGCTTCAAGTTTCCAGCAAACTTCATATCTTCACATTCCTAGTCTCCTAGCCACGATCGTCAATTCACCGTAAACTAGAAAAAAAGCATATTTTTATCGATCGGGCAGCCTTGAGGATTCGCCAGAGTCCAGCCGAAATCGATGACAACCACATAACACGTAACGACGCACCGTTACAAAGGAAGAAATAGGGGTGGAGAAGGGAACTCTAGTTGAATTTTGGCACAATGGAGACCGCCGTCTAGCAATAGCCGACCGTCCAGAAGGAAAAAAACACTGGATCGCGATCGATGCTCGGACACAACCACATACGTTACATCCCCGCGATGTTACTTATGAAGTAGCTGGGATTAGCTACAGCAAGCCCGCCCAAATCGATGGTTTTTTAGCTGAAGTTGCCCCAAATATCGATCCTGAGAGTTTAGAAGTAGCTTGGGAAATGTTGGTAGCAGATGGGGAAATAGTCGATCCGCCCACTTTGGCAGATTTGCTATATTCCGATCGGACACCAGCACTTTGTTATGCGGCTCACGTCTTGCTCTCAGAAGACAAGATTTATTTTAAGAACAAGAAAGAAGACAAGTACGAACCCCGCAGTCGCACTCAAGTTACTGAACTCCAGCATCAAGCCACCATTAAAGGGCAAAAAGAGCGGGAACAGCAGGGATTTATCGATCGAGTGCGACAGCAATTAGCCGGGACGCCTGTAGAGTGGGAAGAGACTGACAAGCAGCGGCTCGAAGTCCTAGAGAAGTACGTTCTCAACCCAGATCTACCACCGCAAAAACTGGGTGAATACCTCACAGCTCTCAACCGCACCCAATCTCAGTCATCGGTATTCGCGCTCCTAGTCGAACTGGGTTGGTGGAGCATCCATGAAAATATCCATCTGCGTCGCGCTCAGACTCCAGTTCACTTCTCACACAAGATGCAAACAGTGGCGCATGAATTATTAACTAATCCACCTGTCGATCTCGACGCAGCCCACCGCCGCGATCTTACCCATCTGAAAGTCTATACGATCGATGATGAAAGTACTCAGGAAATCGATGATGGCTTGAGTGTGGAAATGTTGCCAGATGGTCGTCAAAAGCTGTGGGTACACATCGCCGATCCGACGCGATTATTATATCCTGGGGATGAATTCGATCTCGAAGCGCGGAAAAGATCGGTCACTATTTATCTCCCCACGGGGATGATTCCGATGTTTCCGCCCGACCTGGCTACTGGCCCAATGAGCCTCAGACAGGGGAAAAAATGCTGTGCCTTAAGTTTTGGGGTGATCCTCGATGACAATGGCGCAGCGAGCGAATATGAGATAACTCCGAGTACGATCGAGCCGACCTATCGACTGACTTATGAAGATGTCGAGGAGATGTTGCAGTTGCGAATTCCCGGCGAGATGGAAGTCGAATCCCTTGCCAAAGCTGCCAAACTTCGCAACCAGTGGCGCACCTCCCAAGGGTCGATTAATATCAATATGCCCGAGTCTACCATTAAGGTTAACGGCGATGAAGTCTCGATCGATTTGATCGAAGACAATCGCGCCCGCCGCTTGGTAGCCGAAATGATGATCTTAGCTGGTGAAGTCGCGGCTAAATACGGGCAAGATAACTCGATTCCCTTACCCTATCGCGGACAACCCCAGCCCGAACTCCCACCCGAAGAAGAACTGATCCTCATTCCAGTCGGCCCTGCACGCTCCTGTGCCATCCGGCGCTGTATGCCTCGGAGTGAAATGGCAACCACCCCATCTCGACACGCTAGCTTGGGTTTAAACACCTATTCACAAGTCACATCCCCCATCCGCCGCTATACAGACTTACTGGCGCACTATCAAATCAAAGCCCACCTGCGCGGCGATGAGTTGCCGTTTACGGTCGAACGCTTGCAGGAAATCATGCTGGCGTTGGGTACCAATATCTACGAAGCGATTATGGTCGAACGTCAAACCAATCGCTACTGGACTTTAGAATACCTCAATCGATCGGGCGATCGCGAATGGGACGCGATCTTCTTGCGGTGGTTGCGGGAAGATGAGAGTCTGGCGCTGATTATGATCGAAGAATTGGGGATTGAGTTAGCGATGAAGTTCAATCGCTGGATAGCGGCGGGCGAACAGATTCAGGTCCAAGTTGCGCTAGTCGATTCGCGTCAAGATATCATCCATCTGCGCGAAATTACCCCTCACTCAGCCGAGTCCGCATAAATTTAGTTAGGAGTCATGGCAAAAAAACAGAAATTCCCACATTTACTCGGCTCAAAATGGACGGCTACTCAGAAAATGTGGGGCTGGCGACATTTTCAAGTCGTCAATCGCAAACATGATGGTAAGTGGGTATTTGCCGAAATGGTCTCATCGTGCGATCCTAGTATCAGATTTTGGATCAATGCCCAAGCGATGAAAGATACCAGCCAATGGAAACCCGGTTGGCAATCTCTAGAAGAAATGGGATTAGATACTAACGATGAGTTGGTGCTAATAGAGTAAGATTGAGTTTGTTCGGATGAGCAGGCTCGATCGAGTTTGATGACGTCATAATCAATTGTTTAAAACATCGATAGCGATCGATTCCAGCCTAAAATATTCCTTAAACATTGCATCGATCGTAGATGGTGGGCAGTGCCCACCCTACAAAATGCTTACTACTAAAACCTAAAACCTAAAGCCTAAAGCCTATTCTCTCTCCCCCTTCCCCTATTCCCTATCCCCTAAAGAATGTTTCGTCTCGCCAGTCAAATCGAAGCCATCTTGTACCTCAAGGGACAAGCCCTAGATTTAGCATTTATTGCTGAATGTGCTGGGTGCGATCGCGATGCAGCGGAAACGGCGATGATGGAGTTGATGGATGATTATGCCCATCGAGATAGTGCGCTGGAAGTAGTCGAAACCCCCCAGGGTTATACACTTCAGTTGCGCGGTTCGTTCCAAGCTTTGATCGATAAAATGATTCCCGCTGAAATCGGGACGGGTGCGCTGCGAACTCTAGCCGCGATCGCGATTAAAGGCTCGATTTCTCAAACAGATCTGGTAGAATTGCGCGGTAGTGGTGCCTATCAACACGTCCAAGAATTAGTAGAAGTTGGCTTCGTTCGCAAACGTCGTCAGTCGGGCAGTCGTTCCTCACTAATTCAAGTCACTGATAAATTTCACCGTACTTACGAAATCAACGACTTAGCAGCTTTGCAAGTAGCCGCTGCTAAGATCTCATCGACCGACGAGAGCGAGCTGGAACCACTCTCCCCAATCGCTGCAACCGACGAGATTGAATCGCGAAGCCCCCTCACAATCGATAGCCCTGACGGGGTGGATCTCACTACTCAATCTGTCTGAGTCACAGCGAATTAGCCGCCTACTCATCTCGCCGTAATCTGAAAATTTAGAGCTAGTGAATGCGGATAACCGTTCTCAGGGCATACTAACAGCAGGGATTCGATCGCTGCTAACC
>NZ_JANLWO010000600.1:0-3049 GCF_031364565.1 Chamaesiphon sp. OTE_20_metabat_361 | reverse complement strand
CGCCTCCGGCTCCGGCTCCCCTCTGTCTTGATTCGCTGTCTTGTCGTTTTTTTATTCGGGGGGAACCCCCGAATAAAAACGCCGCTAAACCGTCGGGGAACCCGACGTGCGCGAATCGCTCCCAAGCTTGGGAGAGGGGTTGGGGGTGAGGGCAAGGGGTTTCGATCGCCAAAGAAGGGTTTGTGAAGCAGATTTGGTATGAAAGATTTTTATTTCGGTGTATGAAACCACCCTGTCTCCCAAGCTGGGGAGAGGGGAGCCAGAGCCGAAGGATCTGGCGGGGTGAGGGTAATTAATACTTAAAAAAATCAGGAGTAAACGAGATGTCTGACAAACGTGGCATAGGGATATTTTCTAGCTATGACAGTGCCGAAAGTGCGTTGATAAAACTGGCAAGTGCTGGCTTTGCAATGGAGCGAGTCTCCCTCATCGGTCGCGATGTCGAACGCCAAGTGGAGGTAACTGGAGCCAAAACCAGCGAGGCACTTGCCGATCTTGGTGACGAAGCAGCTCACAATGGGATTGCTGGTGAAACTGCCAAAAATGGCGCGATCGCAGGTACGGCTTTTGGCGGCGTGGCGGGATTATTAGTCGGTTTGGGTGCCTTGGCACTGCCCGGGGTCGGTCCGGTGATGCTTGCGGGCGCTGCCGCTACTGCCTTAGCTGCAACGGCATCTGGTAGCGCGATCGGCGCGACGGCTGGTAGCCTAGCTGGAGGTCTAATCGGTCTGAATATCCCAGATGAACGGGCGACCATGTATAGCGATCGCGTCGCTCAGGGCAATTACCTGGTAATGATTGAAGGCTCGCCCAGCGATCTGAACCAGGCTGAGTCAATTTTTACCAAAGCTGGCATCCAAGAATGGACGCTCCAAGATATCGCCAATCATCACGATCGAAACGTTTCCCCCGCACAGGTTCAATCGTAGGCGCGATCGGCAGACTACAGACTAGATCTAAACATTTCGCGATCGCTAAAGAAAAATCATCTGCTTGTAGGTCGATACTCCTCTGTCCATTGACGCTAACTACAAATGTATAGTTCATCCACTTGAGAGAAAGGGTTTGGGAGGTACTGCTGGTAAATTACTGATACAGGCAAATTCAACGGAGAAATAAATTATGACTAATCTTATTGCATGGGTAGTTTTAGGATTGCTAGCTGGCGCGATCGCCAAAGCAATCGTTCCTGGAGATCAAGGTGGCGGCTGGCTATCGACGCTAATCTTAGGCGTAATTGGTGCATTTGTTGGGGGGAGTTTGTTCACCTTCATACAGACTGGAACATTGCAATTTACAGCGGCTGGATTAAGTATTCCGGGCGTAGCAATTGCCGTGTTAGGCGCGATTATTGCAATTTATCTCTACGGCTTAGTTGCTAGTAGAAATATCTAGATTCTGGCGACTTATCGCTATCTTGGCACCCGTACACGACCGATTTATTTAGAGGAGTTTGATATGAAATACCTGTCTGCATTGTTTGTCAATATTCGTCCCCTGCGGATGCTAATGTCGATCGTCCTGTCGGCAGTATTGGTCTTTGCTAGCAGTTTTCCCGCTCTAGCTGGCAAAAGCCCCACTACCAAAGGCGTAGAGCAACTGCCACAGATCGAGGAAAAATCGAAAGAGGCACTAGCAAAACCCGCGATGTCTCCAGAATCGATCGAGGCGCGTTCTCAGGGTGCGCTCAATGAAGTCCAACCCAAAGCCGCAGATCGAGACAAAATGTACAGATCTAGCGACACCATACCGCCAGCGGTCAAGCAAGTCGAAAAAGCGATCGCTAAACTCAAAAATAACTAGGGCTGGAAATATCAGTTAACGGTGCATCTCAATCAATTTTGTCAGCTAACCACACATCAATAATTCGGAGCATTATTATGGCATATGTAGATAGACCAAATGACTATATCGGCGAACGAACGGTACCTGTAGTTGCAACTGGCTACCACGATCAAGTACGCTGGGGTCCCATCATCGCCGGATTAATGATTGCCCTAAGTACGCAACTCGTCTTGAGTGCATTGGGTGTAGCCATTGGAGCGAGTAGTATCGGCGACTCGGGCGCACCTCGTACCGAAGCTGGTGGCGTTGGTGTTGGTGTCGGCATTTGGTCGATTATTAGCTTGCTGATCTCCTTGTTCGTCGGTGGCTGGACTGCGGCGCGTACTTCCGGCCGAATGAACCGCAACACGGCATTACTCAACGGGGCGATCTTATGGGCTTCGACTCTAGCCTTGAGTGCCTGGTTGCTTTCTAGCGGTGTCTCTGGAGCCTTTGGCGTAGCAGCATCCAATGCTGGCAGCGTCATCAATCAAGTTCGCCAAGCGGCACCTAATGCCACGACTGGGGTCATCACCGGACAGCAAGCGCCACCAGTACCGAATATTACCGCCCAACAAGCTCGCGATATTGCTGGTAATACTGCCAAAGTCAGTTGGTCTTTTGTCTTCGGTTCGCTCTTAGGACTAATCGCTTCCCTGATCGGTTCGGCGATCGGTGTCCGCAATCCCAGACCGACAGCAACGGTCGATCGCGACTACTAATCCAGATGGCTCTGGCTGAATGGGAAATTTCTCAACCATTAGCATCATTGAGGAACAACACAAATGCTCTTAACACTCAGTATATTTCCATTGTTGCAAGCTCAGTCCACACGTCTCAAAGCCAAGCTCATCGAGTTGGATCGCCAACTAGAGACACGCTACGGCGATCGCTATTTTCAGGTCAAGCGGCAAATCGATGGTACCAAAGTCTGGTACGAAAAGACTCGCGCTGAGGCTGAAACTACTGGGACGATTCCGCTAGAGCAAAAGACTGAAGCCGCCACTGGTGAATTTGCCAAAGCTGGTTCTTCCGCCGCGCGGAAGGAGAGACTCATCAAGCAGCAGTTAAAAGACTTGTGGCAGAGCATCAAGAATCGCTAATTTTAGATGATTTGGGTGGATGCGGAGTCCTGCACCCCCCCCCCACCCACCCCCCAAAAAGGGGGGGGGGGAGAAAAAAACCCCCAAATAAGGGGGGGGGGGGGGGGAAAAAAACCAAAAAA
>NZ_JANLWO010000417.1:0-7862 GCF_031364565.1 Chamaesiphon sp. OTE_20_metabat_361 | reverse complement strand
ACGCCAATATAGACATCTCGACCTTTTAAGAAAGTTAATTTATCGGTCAGCTTAGCTAAAGCTGCTGTTGGGCTACCGGGTTGACCGTTATGTGTTAATTTGTCCAGATTAACCATTGCACCTGTATAAATTTTACCGTCTTTAATATTTGTCTTGATGCCTTTAATGCCGATCGGCACTTGCTTGTTTTGCTGCGAAGCGGCGATTTTTGCTACTACTAAGTTATTTACGTCTCGATCGCTAAGTTTGACATACACTTTTTGACCCGATCGAGCGCGCTCGATCGGTGCTGAGATCTTTTGCTTGGTGGCTGCTGCGCGCTCGGTAATTTGACTCGGTTGCAATGGTAGAGACTGGACAAATTAACACATAACGGTCAACCCGGTAGCCCAACAGCAGCTTTAGCTAAGCTGACCGATAAATTAACTTTCTTAAAAGGTCGAGATGTCTATATTGGCGTAGTTGGTAAACCTACACTCACAGGAGATCGGATTGAGTTTGCACCGGACACCCAAATCAAGATCGGTAACATGAACTTTACGATCGCCCAACTAGCCGACAATCTTGGTGTACCCGCAGAAAAACTGCAACAGACGATCGATCTTCAATTGCAGCAACAGAACCTTAAAGTAAATCGGATCGATCTTAAAAATAATGGGCTTGAAATCGAAGGTTCAAAAAAATAACCAAGCTATTTATAAAATTAATATTGCTGTCGCTGCTACTGTTGCAGGCATAAAAAATAGCAGAGGATTGAATAGTTTAAGCCCTAAAGCCTAAAACCTAAAATCTAACATCTACCTAAAGGATCGCGAATAGAACTATAATTTGTGATTGGCAAGCCCATCTATATTTTAGGAGTTCACGGTGGAACGGACATTTCTCGCAATCAAACCTGACGGCGTTCAACGTGGCTTAGTTGGCGAAATCATTCGTCGTCTAGAAACCAAAGGCTTTACCCTCGTGGGCTTAAAATTAATGCACCCCAGCCGCGAATTAGCAGAGCAACACTACGCAGTCCACAAAGAAAGACCATTCTTCGGTGGTTTAGTTGATTTTATGACTTCTGGACCAGTCGTGGCAATGGTGTGGCAGGGTGATGGTGTGGTCGCGGCATCTCGACTGGCAATCGGTACTACAAACCCGCTGGTATCCCCTCCAGGTACGATTCGTGGCGATCTGGGCATCAACATCGGCCGGAATCTCATTCATGGTTCGGACGCAGTTGAAACCGCTCACAGCGAGATTGCGTTATGGTTTAAAGCGGAAGAATTGGTCGATTGGACACCGACTGTCTCGCCTTGGTTGTCGGAATAATTTAGGGAATAGGGAATAAGGGATAGGGAATAGAGCAAAAATTAAATTTTCCTTCTTACTGCTGAGGCAGAAACTACCCTAATAGAACTACGCTAATAGTTAAGAGTCAGGATATTGCTTTTAACTATCCCCTATCCCCTATTCCCTATCCCCTAAATCTAGATGCAGCAGGTTGACTTCACGACATTAACAGCGGCAGTGCGGGAGTTACAACCAGAATGGATACCCGCACGCGTCGAAACCGTCTACCAAAGCGATCGCTACACCCTCGCCCTCGGCTTGCGTACCCTGGACAAAAAAGGCTGGATTGCCATCTCCTGGCACCCTCAAGCCGCTCGAATCGTCCTCACCGACCCCCCACCGCGAATTCCTGATACCTTCACTCTCAGCCAGCAATTGCGCTCTGTCTTGGGCGGATTGGCAATGACGGGGCTGGAAATGCCGACACCGTGGGAACGGTTGGTGCGGCTGACATTTGCCTCTCGACCTGGGGCTGAGGCTCTATATTATTTATATGTAGAACCGATCGGGAAATACAGCAATCTCACTCTGACAGATGCCGATAATTTAATTATTACCACCGCGCATCAAGTTAGTAATAAGCAGTCTAGCGTGCGGACGATCGAAACTGGCAGACCTTACGAAGTACCGCCATCATTGACCGATCCGATGCCGAGTTTGGAGGAACCACTCGATCGGTGGATCGACAGGGTTAGTCTGATTCCCGATAAACTAAATCAGCGACTAGTTAGAAGTTATCGCGGCTTGAGTACGATCCTGATGAATGAGCTGATTGTCACCACCGGACTCGATCCCCTTCAAACCACTGACACCCTATCTGCTTCAGACTGGGAAAACTTATTTGCATCCTGGCAAAAATGGCTCAGAACCCTGACTAAAGTAGAAGGACATCAATTTCATCCTTGCCTGACAAATAACGGCTTTAGTGTCCTGGGATGGGACAACTCAGGTACTCCAGTAGCAACAGTAAATGAAGCAGTTGAGACTTACTATACCCGGATACTCGATCGCGAAGCATTTACCCAGCTCAAACATCAACTCACCCAAAAATTAAGCACGATTTTAGCTAAATTGCGCCTCAAAGCTAATACCTTCAAAACCAAACTACTCGAATCTACAGGTGCTGACGAATATCGTACTAATGCCGATCTCTTAATGGCATACCTCCAAGAATGGGAACCAGGGATGAAGCAAATTATCCTCAATGATTTTGAGACGGGGGAACCAGTCAAAATCAAACTCGAACCCGAAAAGAATGCAATTCAAAATGCTCAATTTCTCTACAAACGCCACCAAAAATTAAAGCGTGCTAAACTTGCTGTCGATCCGTTACTAGCCGAAGTCCAAGCTCAAATCGATTATTTAGAACAAGTCGAAGCCAGCATTCTCCAAGCAGAAGAAGATAGTAATAACAACGTCCGAGAACTATTACAAACTTTATTAGAAATCAAGAAAGAATTAATCGATACTGGTTATTTTCCCGCCGCAGATCGCATCGCCAAAGCCGAATTAGCCGAAACAAAACCTCGCTCTTTGAAAACGCCCAGCGGCTTTGAATTACTAATCGGACGCAACAATCGCCAAAACGATTTACTCACTTTTAAAACAGCAACCGAATACGATTTGTGGTTTCACGCTCAAGAAATTGCAGGTAGTCATGGGCTATTAAGAATTACCCCTGGAGAGGTAGCGCAAGAAGCAGACTTACAATTTACCGCTAATGCTGTGGCTTACTATAGCCGCTCCAGACAGAGCCAAGCTGTTCCAGTAGTGTATACGGAAACTAAGCATGTCTATAAACCCAAGGGTGCAAAACCAGGAATGGTGATTTACAAGCACGAGCAGATTGTTTGGGGACATCCGCAGGAGATTCAGATCGATATCATCTAGATCGTGACAGCAACTATGTAATTTACGATCGTGTATTTATGTCAGATCGATCGCCAGAAGAAATCCGAGCAACCGTGCTAAGTAAACTCGCTCAATTCAAAAGAAAGAGTTGGAAGCCGCTCGTTAGAGAGGGCGAAGATATTCCAGCTAGTTCTAAATTTGGTGGCACTCCCGTACTTTGTCATGGTGAAAGTTGGCCGCTGTGTGGTGCTTGTCAAAGTCCGATGAGATTTTTCTTCCAGCTTGATTCTCAAGATTTACCATCAACTGAAGTTCAGATTTTTGGTAATGGCATTCTTCAGCTTTTCTATTGCAGCAGCTACGAATGTGATGTGCATTCAGACCATCCAGCTCGATTTCCATTTAATCCTCGTGTGCTTGTAAGAATTATCGATCGAGATCTGGTGACATCTGAAGTAATTGAACCCAAAATGACCGATCCATTTCACTATGATTGGAAAATAGAAGATAATTTTTTTAGAGCGCGTTTTATTGTTGATTGGGAAGAGATTGATGACTATGCTAATTTTATCGAACGAGAGCGGCTTGAATTTTACTTAAATGATTATGACGATGATTTCGAGATAGATGATGATGAAGAATACAATCTAGCTCACGATCTGTCCTATCCAAAAGACAAATTGTCGGGGTGGCCGGATTGGTGCAATGGCAAAGAATTAGTTGAATGCCCATCTTGTCAGAGGGAAATGAATTTCATATTTCAGTTAGCTAGTGAAGATAACTTGCCTTATTGCTGGGGAGATGTTGACAATGGATTTATATTTCAATGTCCAGAGCATCGAGAACAAATAACTTACATTTGGGGGTGCTAAAACTGTGCTGTCAGGCGTTGGCAACCATCTAAAACTTATCACTGCATCGAGATCGATCGATTATCCCAGCCAAGATTCTAAATCTCTCACGCTGGTAAAATCTAATAAAGCCTCAGCTAAAGCTTCTAATCGATCGAATAGATCTGGCTGATTAGATTTCGTCCAACTTAATAATACTGACATCTCCATTTGGAGTTGCATTAACTTCTAGTTTATAGCCTTCCAGCAAACCCATCCCAATGAGGATGCCAGCAGTTGCTGAATTAACTTCAACCAGCTTGCGCTCTCCGTCCCAAATTACGGTTGCCACATAAACACGAAATTGAGAAATACTACCATCGCCTAAAGTAGCTTTTTGATAACCTTGTGGAACAAGTCCCAGTTCAGAGACAATCTCAATCGGTAAAATTAGATCGCCATTAAATCCTGTATCGATAACTGCATCGACAGCAATCTTGCTATTTCCATCACCGATAATTATCAACTTGAGAATCGCTTCTCGCTGTTGATTGACTCGTCCAAACATCATGGTAATTAAGCTGGATACACAGAGTTGAATCGGTGAACGCTTTCTGAGCCAACTCGTTCAAACCACAACTGCGCTGCTGGCAACCGCTCGAACATTTTAGCCGCAGCAGCAAGGGTGGTATCTGCTAATTCAAATTCGCCTGTTTCGATATCGATCGCGACAATCATATTATCAGATTGTATTCCCAGTGTTGGTAAAACAGTCTGTTGGTAAATTTGAGTACCTTTTTGGGCAAATTGTTCTGGACTGTAGCGCAAGACATGCTGAGTTGATGGTGTATGAGAATTGATATTCATAGCTAAACACTCAATAACAACCAATTTAAGTCTATTGTATCTCGATTATGATAAATCTCGTCCTCTTAGAAGCTTGGGATATATGTAATTTGATTCTTCCCGATCGATTCTTTGCGCGAACCTTTATAATTAAGGCTGCTAGTTGTGGATGCGTCAAAAACTGAGATGGTAAATTTAAATCCTACTTCTTCCTTTAGTATTTCCATGCACTTAGAAGTGCCCAATCGATCGGGGATGCTGGCGAGTATCGCTCAGGGCATTGCTTCTGTCGGTGGCAATATCAGCACACTGGATATTACCGAGCAGACGCGGGTGCTATCGCGGATCGATGTAACGGTGGATGCGACTAGTACCGAACATGGCGACCAAATTGTCGAAGTTGTCAAGTCGATTCCGGAAGTGCGGCTGACGAGAACGTTCGATCGAACGATGGAGCTGCATCGCGGCGGTAAAATTCGGATGGAGAGCAAGATTCCACTGACGCGTCAGTCGGATCTGGCGATGGCGTATACTCCCGGTGTCGGACGCGTATGTATGGCAATCGCGCAGGAACCGGAACGAGTTTACGAGCTGACTATTAAATGTAATACGGTGGCGATCGTCAGCGATGGTAGCGCGGTATTGGGATTGGGCAATTTGGGCGCTGCTGCTTCGATGCCTGTGATGGAAGGGAAGGCGATGTTATTTAAAGAATTTGCCGGACTCGACGCGTTCCCGATCTGTCTGGATACTCAAGATACCGAAGAAATCATCAAAACTGTCAAACATCTGGCTCCCGTATTTGGCGGGATCAATCTCGAAGATATTGCCGCGCCGCGTTGTTTTGAAATTGAAGCACGATTGCGGGCAGAATTAGATATTCCGGTGTTTCATGACGACCAACATGGTACCGCGATCGTCACGCTTGCCGCACTATTAAACTCGCTCAAACTAGTCAAAAAATCTCTCGATACCGTCAAAATTACCATTAACGGTGCGGGTGCTGCGGGGATTGCGATCGCCAAATTATTTACGACGGCTGGTGTCAAACATATCTGCATCTGCGACTCGAAGGGGATTATATCTACTAGTCGGACTGACTTGAATCCTGAGAAACTAGAATTTGCCGTCGCGCAAACGGGGACGCTCGCGGATGCGATGGTGGGTGCGGATGTGTTCCTGGGTGTCAGTGCGCCGGGGGTTGTCAGCGTGGAAATGGTGAAGTCGATGGCAAAAGATGCGATCGTGTTTGCGATGGCAAATCCCATTCCCGAAATTCAACCAGAATTAGTCAGTAATGATGTGGCGGTGATGGCAACCGGACGCAGTGATTATCCCAATCAAATCAATAACGTCTTAGCTTTCCCTGGCGTGTTCCGAGGCGCGATCGATTGTCGTGCCAATCAGATTACCATCAATATGTGTCTCGAAGCTGCTAAAGCGATCGCCTCACTCATCAATCCTAACGAACTCAATCGCGAATATATCGTCCCTTCGGTGTTCGACAAGCGCGTTGCTACAGCAGTCGCTTCGGCGGTGCAGAAAGCGGCTAGAGAAGAGGGAATTGCTAAGTATTAGGCTTTAGGCTTTAGAGGATGTCTGAAAAGTCTAATTGCTGCGTTTCAAGACCTAAATCCCCCAACCCCCTTGGAAAGGGGGCTTTTAAAGTCCCCCTTTCCAAGGGGGATTTAGCGGATGCAATCACGCGGAGGTTTCCTCCGCATGTGTTGCACCAAGCAGCGGCGTTTTTATTAGGGGGTTACCCCCGAAAAAAAAAACGACAAGACAGGGGGATTCAGATCTCCGATTCACACCGAAAAGCCTTTTCAGACACCTTCTTAGGGTTGTGTTAGCTTAGTCGTTCTATTTTTCCACTGATACGGTTGGTAAAATAACTTCTGGAATTACCACAGGAGTTGTTTTTTTGGATTTAGTTGGAGTAGGTTTGGTACTGAAGGTGAGCGATCGAGTCTCTGTCGCCGCCGCTTCACCCGCGATACAATCGACATAGATCGTATCACCTGCACCGAAAGCCGTCTCCAGAATTTTAGTTGCGATCGGGTTTTGGAGTTCGCGCTGGATGGCACGTTTTAAGGGTCTGGCTCCGTAGATCGGATCGTAACCGACATCGGCGATATAATCTTGGGCGGCAGTTGAGAGCTGAATCTCGATCTTTTGATCTGCTAACATCTTTTCGATCCGGCGAATTTGAATCGTCACAATTTGGCGGAGTTCGGTTTTTTTGAGGGGTTCAAAAATCGTCAGTTCATCGACGCGAGTGATAAATTCCGGTCGGAAAAACGTGCGGAGGGTATTTGTCACCTGTTCGCGCAGGTCGTTAACTTGAGTCTTATCGCGATGGGGATCGAGCAATACATTCATAATCTGGTCGCTAGCCAGATTACTAGTCATGACGATGACGGTATTGGCAAAGCTGACGGTTTTACCTTTGGAGTCGGTGATCCGTCCGTCGTCTAGAACTTGGAGCAAGATATTAAATACGTCGGGATGCGCTTTTTCGACTTCATCGAAGAGGACGACGCTATAAGGATGACGGCGCACGGCTTCGGTGAGTTGTCCGCCATCTTCATGTCCCACGTATCCCGGCGGGGCACCGATCAGGCGGGAGACGGCATGTTTTTCCATATATTCGGACATATCGAGCCGCACCATCGCTTCCTCGCTATCGAACAGAAATTCTGCTAGTGCGCGGGCGAGTTCGGTTTTACCGACACCTGTCGGCCCCATAAATAGGAACGATCCGATCGGGCGGTGGGGATCTTTCATCCCGGCCCGAGCGCGGCGAATGGCGGCAGAGACGGCACTGACAGCCTCATTTTGCCCGATCACCCGGTTGTGGAGGTGGGATTCGAGTTGAAGTAGTTTTTGGCGCTCGGAGGTGAGCAGACGGTTGACGGGAATCCCCGTCCATTTGGCGACGATTTCAGCAATATCGCTGTCGGAAACTTGTTCGCGCAGCAGGGTAGAGCCTTGAAC
>NZ_JANLWO010000414.1:0-1852 GCF_031364565.1 Chamaesiphon sp. OTE_20_metabat_361 | reverse complement strand
CGATCGCATGAAAACCCGCCGCTCTCTCGTCTAAACATACAATCTTATTTGTTTGCGCGTTTTGAGCTACCGCTACAGTCAATGGTGTCGATCGAGAACCAGGAGAAATGACAAAATAATCAACACCATTTCTGACTAGTTCTTCAACTATTAAATATCCCCACAGTTGATTCATGAAAAATTACCCCCAACCCCCCTTATAAAGGGGGGCTTTTCTTGCTCCCTCCCCTTATAAAGGGGAGGGCTGGGGTGGGGTAATTCTCGCAAATCACAAATCATCTGTGAAATTAACTCAATTACAGCATCCAACTCTTCATATACCTGCGTATTCGTAAATCTCAAAAACTGAATTCTAGCAGCTTCAATTAAAGACTGCCGCTCTAAATCGTAAACATCTGCACCATCCCGAAAATGACTATCTCCATCTATCTCGATCGCTAGTTTAATTTCAACGCTATAGAAATCGATAACAAAAGCACCGACACTATATTGTCTTCGGAACTTGCAATCTTCTACTTGTCTACCCTTCAATCTTGCCCAAACTAGTTGCTCGGCGGGCGGCATATTATTCCGAAGATATTGTCGCTTATCTTTTTCGGAGGTTTTATTGTATAGTTCCGTCATCGATCGAATTTGTTGAGATTTTAGAGTTGCTGCGTAGATCTTTACCCCACCCCAGCCCTCCCCTTATAAAGCGGCTCGCTCCGCGCGGGGAACCCGCGCAAGGAAGCGAGACAAGACAGGGGTGGGAGCCGTAAAAGCCCCCCTTTATAAGGGGGGGTGGGGGGGTAATTCCCTATGCACCAACAGCTTCTTTAGCTGCGTACATTACTTCTAAAGTAATTACATCCTGACCCCGATCGCGTGCGAATTTCTCGGTGTTCCGTTTGACTTTGCCGCGCACGAAACCAGGAACTTTATTCAGTTCTGCTTGGGCTTCTTTATTCCAACCTAAGTCAGAATCAGCCGAGATACCTTTAGTAATTACTTCCTTAGTATCGTGTCCGCCGAAGATTTCGAGTAGGTGATCTTCCATCCCCAATGTGAACGAATTGTAGATCAGATCTACAACTTGATTCGTGCCTTCATAACCCAAAAATGGCTTGTAACCGATCGGGAAATTCTGAACGTGAATGGGTGCCGAAATTACGCCCGTGGGAATATTCAAACGTTTACCGACATGGCGTTCCATTTGCGTCCCAAAAATTGCCGACGGCTCACTACTTGCAATCCGATCGCCAATTAAGCCATGATCGTCGGAGATAATTACCTCATCGCAATATCCTTCAACTTCCTTACGGAACCATTCTTCATCGGGCTTACAAAAAGTCCCCGCCCACACGACATGAATCCCCATCTCGCGGGTGAGAATTTTGGTAATTGCGGCGGCATGAGTAGCATCACCATAGACTACCGCTTTTTTACCAGTTAAATTCTGACAATCGATCGATCGTGAGAACCAAGCTGCTTGGGAAACGTGAATGGTTTGCTCGTTGATAAAATCTTCATAATTTACATCCGCACCACCCGCATTCAGGATCGTTTGAATCTTGCGAATACAGCGGGCGGTTTCGACCACGCCCATTGGGGTAATATCGACGCAGGGCATCCCAAACTCCGCCGCAAGGTAATCTGTCGTCATCGGCCCTAATTCGCGGTAGGGAGCCAGGTTAAACCAGGCTTGGGGGAGACTTTTGAGTTCGCTAACTGTCGCGCCTTCGGGGATAACTGCATTGATGGTAATTCCCAACTCGCCCATCAACTTTTTGAGTTCGGTGCAGTCGTGGTTATTATGGAAAGCCAGAGTAGAAATCCCGATGATATTTACCGAAGGTTTCGCCGTCTTCTCGGT
>NZ_JANLWO010000409.1:0-3510 GCF_031364565.1 Chamaesiphon sp. OTE_20_metabat_361 | reverse complement strand
CTGCTGGGACGTACAGCCGCCGAACTAGACGTTTGGAACCCCTTCACCCGCCGCACTACCAGACAGAGTTTAACGTTATAGTCCAATCTAAATTGTTAGTATCTCAGTATCGAAGGCTTAGATCGATCTCAAGTATATTTTTCATGATAATTGGGAATATTAAGGGTGTCATCACTAATTAATAGTGTTTTTATGCCCCAAAATCTCGAACGTGATTTTCAGAAAGCGGTTCTTAAATTAAAACATAAGAAGAAAAATCTTTTAAAAAGAAGAATTCAAACCTTTCTCAAATCAACTATAGCTCGATACTGGTTTATATCATTACTATTACTAGTAGCTATAATTAATGGAATGAATCCATATTTAGTTAAAGATTTTTCCGTACGAATTAAATATGGCCCTAAACCACCTTTACTAGCTTCACCTTGGTCATGGAAAAACAATCAAACAATTCACTCAGCAGTTGCCAACATACCACCTGATATTGAGAGTGGTATTAAATCGGTTGCTGAGTATATCGCTAGGCAGGAATCTGACCCATATTTACGAATCAAAGCATTGCATGACTATGTAATTAGCCGAGTTAGCTATGACTTTCACGCACTTAAAATGGGCAGATATCCATCTCAAGATGCTCAAACCGTCTTTTCAACACGAAAGGCAGTTTGTGGTGGTTACGCAAATCTCTTTATGGCACTAAGTCAAGCAATTGGTATAAACACTGTTGTCATTCAAGGAGATATTCGTCAGGATCTAGCTCCTCCAAATTCAATTTCTACAAATGCAGATCTATTAAATCCTAATACTAGACTAACACTACATGCGTGGAATGCTGTTAAAGTTGCAGATAATTGGCAACTAGTGGATACAACATGGGATGATATCAATTCCAATCAAAATATATCTTTATATAAATCAGATTATTTAATGCCGCCTCCTGAAGTAATGATTCCAGATCATTTTCCAGCGCAGTCGGATTGGCAACTTTTACATAAGCCCATAAGTCGAGATTATTTTGAAAAGCAGCTAATATTAACACCTAGATTTTTTACTGAAGACATACAGATAGTTTCACCAATTGAATACAAAACCTCTGTTCAAAAAAACGGCTTTATTCAAGTAAAAGCACCTGTAAATTATTCAAATAAAATTGTGGCTCTTTTCTCAGAAAGAGAAAAATCTAATTTTTCACTCTGGAGCCTTACCCAGGGCAACCCATTTGCACAAGATAACACAACAGATGTCAAGACTTGTCAAAGCCAGCCTGCTGTTGGAGAATCAATTCAAATATCTTGTCAATTTTCGGAAATAGGGATTTATCAAGTTCTCTTATTCAGTTTAGAGCAAAGAGAGAATACGATCGGACCTTATCCTATTGCTCAGTTTAAATTTGATGCACATTAAGTAGTATTTTTAGATCGTATTGAGTAGTGTTCCTCACTAAATTAGACTATGGGTAGCATTCGCAAGTTCTAAGCCGATAAAATGGGTATCGTACCTGGCAGGGGTTTGAGATATTGTTTGATGACTCAGATCGTCCGGCTGTTTATAAATTAACTAGAGCGACTGTATGACAAATCCCGACGCTACTCCCATCATCACTTCACTTCAATCCCTAATCGATGTGGTTGCCAAATTGCGAGATCCCGATGGGGGTTGTCCCTGGGATTTGGCGCAGACACCTGAGAGTTTGACACCTTATATCGTCGAGGAAGCTTACGAGGCGGTACATGCGATTCGGAGTGGCGATCGAGACGCGATCGTGTCAGAATTGGGAGACTTATTGTTGCAAGTAGTCTTACAATCGCAACTTGCTAGCGAAGCAGGGCAATTTACCTTAGCCGATGTCGCTCAAAGCATCAGTGAAAAACTCATCCGCCGTCATCCGCATGTATTTGGGGATGTGAAAGTATCGGGGGTAGAGGATGTGCGAGCTAATTGGGAAGAAATAAAAGCGATCGAAAAAGGCAAGACTACCGAATTGCTCAGCGATAAATTGAGTAGTTATACAGAGAAGTTACCGCCTCTAACTGCGGCGATGAAGATCTCCAATCGTGCTGCGGCGATGGGATTTGAGTGGGAAAATATCGATGGCGTGTGGGAAAAGTTTGAGGAAGAGTTAGGCGAACTTAAAGAAGCACTTGCCACGCCCGATCTCGCACATCAAGAAACTGAATTGGGAGATTTATTATTTACCATCGTCAATCTCGCCCGATGGTGTAAACTCGATCCAGCGCGAGGCTTGAGCGGTACCAATCAAAGATTTATCGATCGCATTACCCAAATGGAACGCTATATCGATCGACCATTAACCGATTATTCTATTACCGAACTAGAATCGCTCTGGCAACAAGCCAAGCAACACTTGAAGACGAGTGGTTAGGAGGATGTTTGGATACGTCTAACTGCTACGTTTTTAGTGGGCTTACCCCCCCCAACCCCCCCTTATAAAGGGGGGGCTTTTGCTCCCTCCCCTTTATAAGGGGAGGGCTGGGGTGGGGTAAAGGACTACGCATCATCTCCAACAGACTTGTGTGTGCAGAATAAAATAACTTTTTATGGGGAATTGAGGGGATTACTACCAAAGCTAGTATCAACAGATTACCTCTGGTAGGCTGTGCCTACGACAGGCTACGCCAACGCCAACGATGCTGTCCATATTTCCAGACATCTTCTTAAATCCCGATAATATACTTCCGCCACTCCGTATGAGCGCCATTATTAATTTGAGTAGCTGCCTCATAGTGCAGACTACTATACGGTCGGCGCGGCTGAGTATAAAGCTGTAGATTCGCTTCCTTGGGCGTGCGGTTGCCCTTTTTGACATTGCACCGCATACACGCCGTAATCAAATTTTCCCACGTATCTGGGCCGCCGCGCGATCGGGGCATCACATGATCTAGCGTCAAGCCATCGCCTTTATAACCACAGTACTGACAAGAGTGATTGTCGCGGTTGAGTACATTCCGGCGGGTGAGGGGAATTTCGCGATAGGGCACCATTACATAGTGCCGCAACCTAATCACCGTTGGTAAGGGAAAGTCTCGGTATAAATATTTGCCATTGTGTTCGACTTGTTCTGCTTTCCCCTTGAGCATCAAGATTACCGCACGTCGCCAACCAGTAATGTTCAGCGGCTCGTAGGAAGCATTTAACACCAGCACTTTGCTCATGTCTACTTTAGGATGTCAATACCTATTTCCCCTGATGGTAACACAATCCATCTGCGGTGTTCGGGATTGGCAATATTCGCGGTAACAACAACAATGCGATCGATTTCCACAGCTCGAACTGCTTACTACTAGCAGGTAAGGATGAGGCAATCTGGTGAGGATGGACACCTGAAGACGTACTTGCCTAATCGCCTAAATAATCGCTGCATTTAATTTACAAACTCGCTGAGATTCGTTAGATTTGTTTACAATACTTTTATAAAAAAGAATTTCGCAGACATGGCTGACACCCTCACCAAGCTAACTTACCAAACGCTTCAACAAGGCAAGAGCTACC
>NZ_JANLWO010000296.1:0-5096 GCF_031364565.1 Chamaesiphon sp. OTE_20_metabat_361 | reverse complement strand
ATGCTGGTGCCGAAGCTTATGAGCATCAATACCAACAACGAGTGCTTAAACATATAAAACAACGGGCGAAGAAAATGGGCTTCGATCTAGTTCCTGAGCTAATTGTGGCTTGAGTTTCTTAGAAGAGGCTTCGCCAACGAGTCCGAACTAACTTGGGCAGGTGGGAAAACTCAACATTCGATCTCGCTCCTAATTTTTGTCGTAAATTGTGCTATGCGAACAATTCATGTATAATCATAACAGCTTTGTAGTTTTTCCTAAAAGTTACACAAAAAGAATAAATTTTGAAAGCTGTCGAACAGCATCAAATAGGTATAGTCGTGAATGTCACCGATCTGACCTCTGAATATGTAAAGTATGGGTGTGTCCGTCTCCCAAAGCTACTTGACGATGATACTGTTCGAGTCATAGCACAGGAATCGCAAAAATTATTAGCAGGAGAATCTCAGCAGCTTGAGAAAGCAGTAAAATTCTTCGATCGTCAAGAATGGGAACCCTTGTTGTGGACAGCGACCCAAAATGTAACGATTCTTTATGATATTTTAGGTCAGTCACCCCAACTAGACCAAGCCCTAGAATCTATTCTCGCAGATCCGATCGTAGATCGACTGTTACTTGATGTTCTTGGCCAGGATTATAAAATGTGGCTGGTTCAGATCCGCAGAGCAAATCCCGGCTCAGGTTGCTTGCGAATACATCAAGATCGTCCGGGGGAAACATGTTTACAAATTCTTTTAGATGATGTCCCATCTCCAGCGGGCAGCACAGTCCTCCTCCCTGGCTCGGATGCTTGGCCACGGATTATCAACTCACTGCCATTTATTAAACCGAAATATATTGCTCCTTGGCTGAGAGCGCTAACTGGGAAGAAAGGAGATATTTGGTTGTTCACACGTACTGTGTGGCATGGTCGTTCTCAAGCTGACTCTAGATCGCAGACAGTACTGATGATGAGTTTCCTACCGGGTTGTGCAGACCAAAATATCGTCATTCCACCACCCAGGATTCTGGAAAAGTTAGGGCCAAAGCTACAGACGGCACTTCATGACAGAATAGATCGATCGGGATCTCAGCTTGCCGCAACCACAGAGTTGCAAAAACTGCTCGAAGCTAATCCCCGCTTTAAATTCTGGAGTCCATGGCAATTGGCGATCGGACTATCCTATCTTTTCTCTTTAGCTCTGTCAGTTTGGCGATTCTTCAAACGATATTAAGATAAAATAGATTGGGAATAGATTTACCAAATCGCCATTCCCAACTAGCTATCGCTTTTACCGTTTGACGAGAATGTATGCTTTAGTATATTCCGGTAATTTGCGCGTATATGCAGCAAAATCATCCTTGTTATCAAACACTCCAGCCAGAAAATCTAATTGATGTAAATTTGGTAAAAAAGCCCCACCTGTATCGGCAATAATTCCCATTCTTAACTGTGGTTTCCCATCGAGCGAATTCTCAGTTACTACGATCCTACCTAAACCAATATTGAGGACATCTCCGGCAAAAGTTACGCCCGGTTTGAGAGATATTTTAGTCTCGATCGTTTGCCCAAATCCTTTAATTGCTGTTACTGGTTTAAAATACCAATATCGCTTTTGTTCTGTTGGCGCTAAACCTTTAATATAAGGAATATTATTGTTGCGATCGACATTAAAAAATGCCGATTTACCATCTGGGAATTTAATCAGGACGGTACCTTGCATTAAAGCTGATTCCAAGCCCTCGCGATCGAGATATGCTAAAGGTTCGACCGTTCCAAATTCTTGACCTTCAGGTTCATAAATATTTTTGAGTACGTCTTGCTTGGTGTATTTCAGCCTAATTCCATCGATGTCGGTACCGGATTTGAGCGCATACAGTCCAGCATTAAATTCCTTAGTAGGAGTACGGGAGCCTCGATGAGTGAATACGGCATATTTAGTCATCCTGACTCGTTTCTCATCTGTTGCCGTAGGATTGAAAGCCGTCCATTGAATCGTCCGAAAATTGCTATTTAAGAATTTTGGATCTTGCAGTCGAATCGGTCGTTTGGCTTTGAGATCCTGTTGAATTGTCAACACCATAAAATCTAGTGTTTTCAAAATATCCGTAACTTTAACTCCTTGAGTACCCAAAATCCCCTCGCGCTGGAGATCTGGATCGCTGTCTAATGTATTCCTAAAGTATTTGCGGGTACTTTTTAAAACTACTAATAAATCTATGGCATTAAATTTTACTTTCGTATTTGGTAAGCTACCCGCTTTTAAAATATCCCGACTCTGCGCCATAAATTGAGGTTGCTTTAACTCATCAATGACTTGATAGTCACCCACCCGAGCGGGAAGTGGCGGGACGATAATTGCTGGAGCTGGTAAGGATGTAACGTTAGGAATTAACGGGTTGGGTGAGGCGAGCGGCGTTGTGGTGTTAATCGACGGGGGCGAAGTCGTGGGTATCGGTGTAATAGGTTGCGGCGTTGCTGGCGTTGCTGGTGTCGATGCTGTCGGTAAATTTCGATGACAAGCACCTAATCCGAGTACCCCAATCCCAATTAATAGTCTGAAATATTTCACGTTAAACTAAATTAAGATACTAATAAGCCCGATTTTTAGACCGACTGAGAAACAGAGAAAACTAAATTTCAGTATAATAAAAGCTATGATAATTTAGTTGTAAAACATCGAAATCACCTCCCAGATAGACACTATCTAAATTAAGCTAGTTTTTGAGAATCTTGACAAAAAACTTGATAATCTAACTCTACTTGCCGAGCATAAGCATCGGCATAATCTAATACCTGTTGCTGCCATTCCAAACCGTGTCCGAAATCTACAAGATCTCGATCGATTGCCGCTCCTAATTTACCACTACCATGAAGGTGTGCATAGGCAGTAACCTCGCCCATCGTATCGATTAGTCTCTCTAAATCGGACAAACCGATCTTATCAGATTTGAAGGCAATTTTGTCCTCAGTGGGTTGGAGTTCTCTCAATAGATAGCTATCACCACTAAATTCAATAGCAGCCAGTAGTGCTGGTGGTGCCGATTGGACGAGCTGCTGAACCTTCATCACTCTAGCTGCTCGTTTCCATTCAGGTTGTGCTGTGAGTAAATATGGCTCTAAGGCGGATGCTGGCTGTTGTTTAAAATCGAGTAAGTAATTGCGATTCTCCAGAGGAGAGGCTTTGCCAACGGGCGAACCTTTCCCTTTTACTAAAATGATATACCGATCGAGTCCCAAACTCCCCGTTCCAGCCACTCGGAATCCCACATCCAAAACCTGAAAAAATTCTGGCTCTGCTTGTGTTTGTGCCCAGGTATCGATCGTCTTAATAATTTCCTGTCGGCGCAAATCGCTAATTGCTAATATTTTGACGCCATCAATTTTCAAGTGACGACGCTCTCGATCTATTTCTGTTCGCTCTGCTAATAGATCGCGTCGTTTGCGACGGCTGACTGCTGTAAGTAGATCGCCAACAATCCCGCGTGCATTAGCGGTATCGATCGCTTTTATCGATCCAGATGCTAGTGTATCTGCATAAGTAGTCAGATAAATTTGAGCTAATTTCGTTTGTCCCGATCGATCCAGCTCTAATAGATCTGTTGCTAGGAAAATACTCGTAACCAAACGGCTAACGTCCCATAGACAAGGCGCTAATGCACCTTCATCAAAATCATTAATGCCAAAATAAATTTGCCTGTCATCACCCTTATACGCACCAAAATTCTCTAAATGTAGATCGCCACAAATCCAGGTAGAGGGAGCTAAATTTAGGCTTGAATTTTGAGGTAGATCTCGATAAAATAAATGACATGTTGCCCTGAAAAATGCCAAAGCACTCTTACGCATTTTGAGATACTTCTGTGGTAGTATCTGGGGATTGCGCTGTCGTTGGCGTAGCCTCTCCCGTGGAGCATCGAACGATTGAATTAGCTGCCAAACATCCCGCGTACTATTCGTATAACTTTGCCCATCATCTCGATCGACCAAAATCCCTTCCTCCCCAACTTATAGACACTTAAGATTCATCAGATTCCAGTACAGACTGCCACAAATATTTACAGCAAAATCATCTAAACGATCGATATAGAGCGACATGAATTAACGATTCGCGCCTCAGTTTCGATGCCCCGATTGCAACTACTTTCCAGTCACTAATTTATGCGATTAATCGGCATTACTGGTGGCATTGGTACCGGGAAAAGTACCGTCACCAACTACTTACAAACACAATATCACTTACCAATTTGGGATGCAGATCTCTACGCTCGAGCGGCAGTAGCCAGCGGCTCGCCAATCCTCCAGGCAATCGTTCACCGCTATAGTAGCGATATTTTACAGCCAGATGGCACGCTCGATCGACAGCGGCTGGGTGAAATCATTTTTAGCGACTCAGCCGAGCGTCAGTGGTTGGATGCTCGCATCCATCCCTACGTGCGGGCTTGTTTTGAAACCGAGATCGGTCGGCTCGAACCGGATGCTACCGCCATTTTAGCAATTCCGCTCCTATTTGAAGCACAAATGACGGACTTAGTAACAGAAACTTGGGTAGTTAGTTGCGATCCTCCCACTCAGTTAAACCGAATTATGGCACGCGACAGGCTCGATGAGACAGCAGCAAACAGCCGCATCGCCAGTCAAATGTCTCTAGCTGCCAAAATAGCATTAGCAGACGTTAATTTAGATAATTCAACAACCTTAGCAGACCTAAAAAGACAAATCGATCGTCACATCAAACTTTAACTCTAATTCCCACATTTTGTGGCGAACAACGATCTTTAACTTGGCAGGGGTGATGGGAACGTTAAATAGATAGAGCTACTCAAACCCAAGGATAAACCATCCCATCGCTCGATTTTCTAAGCTGCTCGCCACAGATCCGCCCATCCCCAACTGCTAAAATTAGTTGCTACCAGTGAAGATAACTTCGGGAAATTTGGCTTGAGCCTCGGGTAATGGTCTCCCCTTACCTTCCTCTTGCCAATAATTGATGACTTCAGTAGCCTGGTTGAGAATGCCCACCCGATCGAGTTCGGCAATCCAGTGTTTGGCTTCTAATTCGGCTTTGAGTTGTTCCCACGCATCATTGCGCGGCCAGAAAAAATAAGCAGTCAAA
>NZ_JANLWO010000292.1:0-5237 GCF_031364565.1 Chamaesiphon sp. OTE_20_metabat_361 | reverse complement strand
GTCCCAGTATCGCTCCTGGCAAACCGGGCGCGCGGATCGTCGTCAATCCCAATCTCTATCGAGTCGCCAGTGCCCTTCGCCTCCCCGACAATAGCCTGACGGTGTATCAAGGTGGTACGGGTTATGCCCCGAGTTTCGGTGCCGACCCCAAAGTGCCGCCCGGAGCCAGTCATCAAGCCCTGTGGGTGGGGATGTCCCCCGTCGTCGAGCGCGAGTATCTGCGGGATTATCGCTACATTACCCTCCGCGAACCGCGCATCGTCGCGAATGGTGGCGGTGAAGGTGGGAGCCTCCCTGTCGATGTCAATCTCAACAATTTTGGCTTTAATTCCAGCGGCTTGCAAAATGCCTACGGACAAGGTTATGTCACCGTCCTAAATCGGGATGTCTCCCGCGTCGATACCGATACGATCCGCCAGCGGACGGATTACTATCCCCACATCAGTTTTACCGGGGCGAATCTGACTGAAAATAGCCTCTGGCGGTATTATACAGGCGCGATCGTCAATGCCGGATTCGAGCCAAAAACTACCACCAATATTAAAGCCTACGTTGGCACTGATTATGCCGTCGTCAATCCTCGGGGCTTGAGTTTTAATGTCGGTGGTATCGGCTATCTCAATCCAGATCCGGAATATTCGACTCAGCTTTATGTCAATGCGACGCAAGCCATCCCGCTCGGTGCCAATCCCCGCAACAATCTCACCTTGGGAGTGAATGCCAATTATATTATCGATGGCTCGATTACCCTCCAATCGTTACCGATTCGCTCCGCTCAAAGCTTCGTCAATGCTGGCGTCGCCCTAAACTTCGGTGACATTTCGATCGGCGGTACCCAATTTTTTGGTAATATCTTATCCGAGTCAGTTGAAAATAAAACAATCTTTAATCTAAGCTGGAAAGTTAGCGACAGGTTCAGAGTAGGCGGATTTGTCAGTGCCTTCGATCGGAATATCTCGACCAATCCATTTGGGGCAAATATCAGTTACGATCTAGATCCTAATTCTAATTCAGCGATCTACTTAGGATGGAATGCCGCTGAAATTGATTTCCGGCGCACCCTCGGCTCCACCGCTAATGTCTACAAAGATAATACGATTAGTGTCTCGCTGAGATATGGGTTTTAGTCTTGGATTTTTACGCGATCGGGAATAACTTCAGCACTGTCAATCCACATCTTTGGTAAGATGAATAAAAGCTTAAAGTAAATGCCCTATGGTACGAGTTGCTCTAAACCTACTGAAGCTAGAAGAATTTCTGAAATTACCAGAAACAAAGCCTGCTAGTGAGTTTATCGCCGGACAGACCGTTCAAAAAACTATGCCGCAAGGAAAACACTCTCGGCTACAATTTAGGTTGTGCAATGCAATTAGTGAAGCTGTAGAGTCAAAGCAATTAGGGATGGCTTTCCCCGAACTACGCTGTACCTTCGATGGTCGGTCAATTGTGCCTGATGTAGCAGTATTTAGATGGCAAAGAATTCCGTTCGATCCCAATGGTGAAATTAGTAATTCTTTCATGACTTATCCCGATTGGACGATTGAGATTCTCTCTCCCGAGCAAAGCCCTACCAAAACCATCAGTAAGATTTTGCACTGTCTCGATTGCGGGACACAATTGGGCTGGTTGGTAGATCCAGCCGAAAAATTAGTAATTTGCTTTTCCCCCAAACAGCAACCCGTCGAAATTATTGGCGATCTCTATCTACCCGTTCCTGACTTTCTCGAACTAAATCTCACGGCGACACAGATGTTTAGCTGGCTAATTCCCAACTCTTAAAATGCTACCTGGCGATCTGCTGATTTATCGATACAATGGCGAATCGATCGTCCCCAAACGCATCGAAATCGACGCGCACCATATCCAGATGGCGATCGAGATTATCGACTGCTTCACGTCCGTTGTCGGTGGCACTCAGGGACAACTCGATGAGATGCTGTTGCAACTCGAAGGCGATAGCCCCGACTTTCGCGTCAAGCGGGGATTTGCCCATCTACTCAAGAGTCAAACATTCAGTAACTTTGAGATTGTCAGCCCGCTTCAGCCGTCCGAATTGCGCGAACGCGTCTACGCACTCTCCGCGATTTCTAGCCCCAGTGTCGAGCATAGTAAAAGCACATTAGCCACACTTGCCAGCAATCTCTCCCAAGAACTAAGTACCGAAATAATTCCCGCTCAAATTACCCAAGGTTTATACGCCGATCTACCCGAGAATCGCATTCTAACCGAATTTACCGCACCCGATCCGATCGCCCTAATTCATCGCTACAATCTTTCCCAAGTTCAAGGCGTATTTTATCGTGCCAGCGAACTAACTATCAACGCCCATCGCAACGTTCCCGGACAATATAAGCTGTTATTTCGATATCTGAAATTATTTCAATTGATGACCTATATCGAAGGTGATGCCGATACTGGTTTTACAATTAAAGTTGATGGCCCGACGAGTTTATTTAAAGCAAGTACCCGCTATGGACTCGCGATCGCGAAGTTAATTCCCGCAATTTTACATGTGACTAAATGGAGCCTGAGCGCAACGCTGCAAACCAAGGATTTCTATACCGGAAATATCAAAGTCGGACGCTATAGTCTCACCGACAAATGTGGATTGGAAACCCACTATCCACCCGGTAAATCCTACGATAGTATGCTCGAAGCGAGTTTTGCCGATCGCTGGGATAAGCTCAAAACCGAGTGGGTATTAGAACGCGAAGTGAATTTATTACCCATTCCCGGTAGTGTGATGATTCCCGATTTTCGGTTGGTACATCCCGACGGACGGGATTATATCTTAGAAATTGTCGGTTATTGGCGACCGGAATATTTGCAGAAAAAGTTTGCTCAAGTGCGAAAATCTGGCTGCACAAATCTGATTTTAGCCATCTCCGAACGATTGAATCTCGAAAAAGCCGGACTCAATGCCAGAGATCTGCCTTGTGAGGTAATTTGGTTTAAGGACAAACTATTACCTAAGTCGGTATTAGAAGTATTGGATCCGGTTAAGTGAATGGTGGATAGTGAATAGTGGGTAGTGAATTGAGGATTGAGAATTGCGGATTGAGAATTGCGGATACGCGCTCGTCAGGTTCCCCGACGAGCGCTATTCACTATCCACTAAAACACTATCCACTAAAATACTATTTACTCTTAGCCTCCAGATTTTCCAAGCGGCTTTTTAGCTCTTGATTGGTTTTTTTGACTTCTTCCAACTCCTCTCGTAACTGTTTTACCGCTCCATCCGTCCCGATTTTCTTTTGGACTTTTTGCACCCCTTCATCCGCCATCCGTTTGACGCGTCCGTCGGGACTGTGAGCGGCTAAACCCTGCAATACCCCGATCGCTTTGACGGTGGACATCTGGCTCAGGGCATTGACTACAGCTACTTGGGTAAGGAAAAACGATTCGCGCGACAGCTCGGATAATTTCTCGACGATGACGATCGTATTTGCATCGGATTGACCGCTAGAAATCGCCCCAAGGGCACGAATTGAGGTCAACCGCAGTGGTTGAGGTATACCCGGTTTGACGTACTCTATGACGGTTTTTAGAGCTGTTTCTGAATCGGTCATTTTGCTCAAACCACCGATCGCACCTGCACGGACGACTTCATTCCAGCCGGAGCGGGTATTGAGGACTTCGGTGAGCAGGGTAATTACTTCTTCCTGTTTATCCTTCAAGCTGGCGGTAGTCATCCCGCCCAACGCGCGACAGGCGGCGGCTTCGACGTAGTAGCTCTCATCCCCGGCTGTGACAATTTGCTGGACTGCGGCGTATGTTTCGGGTGTTTTAATATTACCCAATTCATCGACGATCGCGCGGCGCACGAAGGGATCTTCATCGCCGACTGTGGCGACTAAATTAGTAACTGCAATATCGAGTTTAATCGTTGCTAGCTGTTGCGCGGCTTCGAGTCGAACTGCCCAGAATTTTTCAGTTGCAAGGCATTCAGTCAGTGCGGTGACGGCTTCGAGATTGCCTTTTTTGGCGATCGCGACTGTGGCATAGATCCGCGAAATTGGGTCTGGATCTGACTTGAGCTGCGCTTTGAGTTCGGGTAAGGGGTATTCGAGGCTGACGGTTTTTAAATAGTTATTACCCACATCAAAGCTGATGAAATCGGGTTTAGTTTCGAGCGGAAAATAGAGGACTTGTTCTTTTTCATAGACGCGAATTTTGGTAACTTTCACGTCAACAATCCCATCTTTAAGATAACCAAAACCAATCGGAATTTTGAGATCGAATAAGTCATTGGTGAGCGTATGCACGCCTTCTTTCGCTTGTGTTTGTGTCACCGTCAGCTTGGCTAAATTACTATCGCCATCCCAACTGTAGGCAACCTTATAATCTGGATGTCCGCCCCGATAGACATATTGATCGAATAGATATGCTAAATTGCGTCCGGTTGCTTTATCGATCGCCCGCAGGACATCGATCGTTTCGACAGTTTTATGAGCGTTTTCATTGACAAAAGTATGCACGAAGCGATCGTATGATTCATCGCCCAATTCCGCCCGAATCATGTGATAAACACAGGCACCTTTTTCGTATAAGTGGCGATCGTATAGTTCGATCGCTTCTCGATAGATATTCGTGACGATCGGACGCCGATAGCGGTCGCTATCTTCACTTAAATAATTACGTGCTTCACCGAGTAAATAATAAGCGGCTTCATCTTTATCATACTCATGTTCCGTCCACAATACCTCACAGTAAGAAGCCATCCCTTCCTTAATCCACGCGTGCGACCAATGCTTAATTACGACCAAATCGCCGAACCATTGGTGAGCAAGTTCGTGAGCGACTAAACTCTCTGTAAAAAAGTTGTCTAAAGACGCTCGTTTATCTAATAAACACCGATCCATTAATAACGTCGTCGAAGTATTTTCCATCCCGCCAAAGATGAAATCAGCGACGCATACTTGGGCATATTTAGGGAATGGATAAGGATAGCCAAACTTCTTGCTAAAGAACTCAATCATCTGGGGAGTTTTCCCCATACTCAGCTTCGCTGATTCTTCCAGTCCTTGCTCCACATAATAAGTAACTGGCTTACCATTCCAACTATCGGCAATCTCGCTAAACCTGCCCACCGCCAACGTCATCAAATATGTCGGGTGAATCTCCTTTTGCATACATTGATAGACCCGATCTTCACCAAAGACAGTCTGCTCGACTAATTCACCATTAGAAATCGCCACTAAATCCTTCGGCACCTGCACCCGAATTGCCGAAGTAGC
>NZ_JANLWO010000252.1:0-6556 GCF_031364565.1 Chamaesiphon sp. OTE_20_metabat_361 | reverse complement strand
CTGCGAAATTCAAGATCCCCGCGCCATCCCCCATTTAATTGTCTTACTCGCCGATCCGTGCCCGTTGGTGAGAGTTGCGGCTACCTATGCGCTAGGACGCAACCCCAGCACCGATGCCGTCGAACCCTTGATTTTGCAACTCGATCGAGATTGGAATGGCTATGTCCGCAAAGGGATCGTCTGGGCATTGGGAAATTGTCGCGATCTTCGCGCTCTCAAGCCGCTATTACGTTCTCTCAAGATTGATATATCTGCTGTCCGCCTCTGGGCGGCTAGTGCCCTCGGACAAGCCGCCGATCTCAGCTATGAGGCTGTTATCGCCACTGTACCACCAATTATTGAAGCTTTAATTAACGATCCTTTGGCAGCGGTGCGGAGTAATTGTGCATGGTCGCTGGGAAGACTATGCCGGGAATTACCCTCAAATGTGGTGTATGCTACGGCTGTCGATGCACTGATCCAAGTCTTGGAAGAAGATGCCGATCTGGGTGTCAGAGATGATGCCAAATCGGCACTACTTAAACTCGGCGATCCGCGCGGCGTTCAAGCGATCGAAAATCTCGAATCCGAATCAGAATTACCGCTGTAAAAGTTTGTCAGAATTATAAACTGCGATCGAGTAATTCATCCAACTATCTCTAAGTTTCAGATGCTCGCATCTTGCGCCAGTTTAACTATACTAGTGCTTAGTTTAGGCTCAGGGTACCCACAAGGGGCACCCCTACACATAACTTGTAGGGGTACCCCTTGTAGGTACCCTCAGATCTACGATTTAACCAGTCTTTATGTTTTTATGCAAGATGTGACGATATTAACCCCGTGCTTCTGTGGCGACTTGCTCCACTTCATCGGTTGCCAAGATTGCCAGATTTTGGGTAGCTAGATCTCCACCTAAATTGTGGAGCGCACGCGCGAGCTGGTAACGGATTTGCCAATCGGGATGGGTGACAAACGGAATGATACTTTCCACGCCACTCGGATCTCCCAATTCACCAATCGCGCCAATTGCCGCAGTTTGCACCAGGCTGGTTTCATTTTTTAGTGCAGTTTGCAATAATGTCAAACCACGCGGATCGCCTAATTCACCCAAAGCGGCGATAATGCTAAATTGCACCAACCATTCCGGGGTGGTTTCATAGAGATTTTGGAGATCGTCAAAAGCGGCTGTCAGCTTCAGCGCACCGATGGCATCAGCAGCGGCGGCTTGAACATCAGGCTCGGAGTCATTGACTAGTCGATCGCGTAAAATAGTTAAACTTTCATCGAGATCTTGCGAGCCGAGTGTCGCCAATTGGCTCACCGCCGCATAACGGACGCGAGTATTAGTATCTGTTACCAGTTGTTTGATATAGCCAAAAGCAATCTCTGGTTCAATTTCTCGTACCATATTTAAGGCAGTAATCCGATCGCCTTTATTTTCAGAATTGATTAATGTAGTAATAGATTCGGACATATTATTAGGAAATTGAAATTCAGATGGAATTTTAAATGTTTGTCTAGAAATTCGGCTCGACTTTTGGTAAAAGAAGATAGGGGCTTTCCTCAGCACTCGCTGTAATTATCTTCAGATCTCTATCATAGCGTGCTACAGATCGATAAATCTAGCTTGGTAGTCTCGCCCACACCGTTTAACTGACTGATGAATTCTCGACCTAACCGTGCTGCTGAATCGAGGTCATCGTTAGTAGGTAGATTAAGAAATAGCTTGAAAATACGTGTGTGTTCGAGTAACTCAACTTGAGGGATGGGACGGACAAAAATACCGATTTGTTCGAGCTGGATCGTCAAACCAACGATCGTACTCTCAAACATATCGCTACATTTTTGGCATTCGATCGCATCTGGATCGCTAATTGCGATCGATAATAAGGCACTCATCCCAATCACCGGATCGATCGGTTTATAGAGAGATTTCCATGTCGATTTACCAGCTAATATTTGCGCGGTTATCTGTGCGCCTCGATCGAATTCCGCTTGAATAATTCTAGCAGTCGATCGGGTGACATTACGAGCCGTATTTTTGCAAGGTGCGATCGAGGAAACGATCGGCAATAGATCTTGAGGTAGCTTTGCCACATACTTTTTACCTGTATCTGTTAGGGAAATTACCTGACGACGATCTCGTTGACTCATGACTATGAAAAAGTGAGCTAGCAGTGCTTCTAAAGATTTATCTCCACTGTATTCAATACAGCTATAAGCACACAATAGCGACCAAGAAAACCCACCTAAAAAGCCCCAAGAATTGCCATATATGCCGCGCATCTTTGCCCAACTCCGGACGGCTCTTAATAGTAGTCGAAATCGCTCGATCGACAGATGTGGCTCAACTAAATCGATAATTAGATCGGCTTCCCAACAACCGACAATCGATTTGGGATCTCTAATCTGAGATTTAAGAGTATGCAGATCTAGAGTTTGCCAGCCGTCGCTGACTTCGACTCGATCGTAGAGTAGATCTAGCGATATCCCTTCAATCTGCAATCGTAATACTGGATATTTAGCAGCTAATAAAACTTGAGATCGCTCGCATAATCCAGCCAAACAATCTGCCACTCGACTGAGAAAAGTTTCCCCAGATAGATAGTCGGGAATCAAACAAACAATATCCAAATCGCTAGCGAAACTATCTACTCCCAAGCGTGCCGAACCTAATAAATGTAACGATGCTTCACTACCCAAACATTCGCTACAAGCTTGCTTGATAACGGCAAGTATTGTCTCCCGATGCGAGCGTTCTGGATCGGTTAATTCCGGTGCTAACTGCGAGATTAAATCGATTAATTCACTAGTTTCGACAACTTTTGGTAATAGTTTACCAACGCCAACAACATGCCGAATAAAGCAAGATTCATTGCGACGACGACTGACTAAAGCGACCCGATCGACAGTAAACTTAAGTGGATGCCATTGTGGTAGCTTAGCGATCGCTTCATCAGAATTGGCAAATTGTCCGACACTCAAATGGGGATTGAATCCATCGATCGTTTTGGTACTTTGTTCGTAGCATTGGGGAAATAACCGATACAAAGTATTTTGCAGCTCGTGTAATGCCCCTTCAGGCTGCACCACAGGACGCAAATACGCCGTCGCACTTTTGTGATGGGTAAATACCTCGAAATCAGCTAATGTCACGGTAAACGGCTCAATTTTGGCTAAGATCGGCGCAATTAAATCTACTACTTCCGCAAAGTATCGATCGGGTAAAAACCCATACAGCAACGTAATATGCGGCACGATCCGCACGAAGCCAGCATCGTATTGTTGGCGAATTGCTTGAATTGGCGGAAATAGATCTTCTGGTGGGATAATTGCCAGGATGCTCTCATAAACAGGCGCAATTGCTGTTAAATCTACTGTATCCAATTCACTCGGGCATGTAGACGCAGAGATTTTAAAAACTCCACAGACACCAAAATGGTCGGATGGATAAAGCTGAATGTTATCGCCAACAAACGGTTTACAGCCAAATAAAGCGATCGATTGCGGTTGATAATTAGTTGCTAGATCGGGACACCATAAGATGCGATCGAGTCTGCCTGACTCACCTGCTAAACTCATCACCATCGCTAATGAATTAGTACTTGGATCGAAAGTATAACCATCGCGATCTGGTAATAACTTTTGCCAGATATCGATAAAATTGGCATAATTAATAAGTTCATCTTGCTGGCTTCCTCGCGTATTAAAGTCGCCGACAATAAACCGATCTTCCCCCTGTTGCTGGAGATAACCGACAACAGTTGCTAATTGCTGAGTACGCTTCTGGAGAGCATTTTCACCACGATCGCTAGTTAGATGCACATTTGCTAAATGAACGAATCGATCGTTGATTTGCCATTCACCCACTAATACCCGCTTGTGTCCTGAAAACTGATGTTCTACTAGTTTAAATGCCCACCGTGACATTAATAAATTACCATAAGGTTTGACATTATTGCCATTAGGAGATTCCGAAATAAAATAGTCTCGCACCCAATCGGTAGCTAAAATAAAGTTCAGCGACTCTAGTGTAACTTCTTGCAACGCGATAATATCTGCATCAGTTTTAGCCAACTCATCTAAAATAACTGGCAAACGTTTATCAGTTTTAATTTTATCGGCATCATGAAGATTGGATAAAATATTATAAGTAACGATCGTCAGATTTTTAGCTAACCGTACTGGCTTAAGTGTACCTGTAAACAACTTCCAGCCGTTGCGATCGTACCGATAGATATCTCGTGGCTGAAACTGCGCTTGATTATTAGCAACTAAAGCAGCTATATCGGCTCGATTAGAGCCAGCAACTTCAGACTTCCAAGCAACTTCCGGTAACTGATTAGTCGAGATTAAATCGATCCGATGTTCGCGATCCCAAACGATCGTTTCACCACAACGAATATAGCGAACCCGATGCCACGGGATATCGCTATTATCATCCCACTGCGCCAGCGGCTTCTCGCGAATAGTGTCAGATATTCGCTCGTGAAATCCCGCAATAAACATATTTCGATTGAGATTGCTATCCCAGATAATCCGGTTATACACCTCCGTAATCGTTGCCATTTTTTGTTTTTCGATCTTTTGTTTTGACATGAGAATAGGGGATAGGGGATAGGGGATAGTAAATATATCGATTCAACCTAGCAACTAGGTTATCTTCTCTCTGTCTTTCTGTCTTTCTGTCTTTCTCTGCGTTCTCTGTCTCGATCGCGCTAAACCGTCGGGAAACAAAGGCGTGCGCGAATCGCTGCGCCTCTGCGGTTAATAAAAATATTGACAATTAAACATCAACAAAACAATCTAATTGATGGCATTCCGTCAGATCGGGAAGTTCTAATCGATCGCGAAAACGATGAATGACAGCAGTAGGAACTTGAGCTTTACGATCGCGATTTTGCTGCAATACCCGATCGATCGGCACCTCCAGATACACGATCCGAATTCGCGCACCATACCCAGCAAAAAGCCGAATTAAGCCCGATCTAATCGGTTTGACGATATTTGTGGCATTCCAGATAAATGGTGTCTCAGATTGGAGATATCCCTTCGCTAGAGCTTTTCCTGCATTGACGATCGCGCCTTGCTCGTCTGTGGGTAAAATACCCATTTCAATTCGCAACTTGTCGAGCGATACCACTGGTAAATCTGGATGATTGCGATCGATCCAATAATCTTTGCCAGTACCGGGTAAACCACACATGAGAATTACTTCTAAGTGGGTATCGTCAAAAGCCGCATAAGTCGGATCTGCATCTTCCTTGTGGAAGTAGATAAACCGACTATGAACCGATGCAAATAGATAGGATCGATCGAAACAATTATGTTCTTGACAGAATTCTCTAAAAAACTCGATCGTTTCTAATATTTTTTGTTTGTCATCACATATTCGTCCCCTGACATCAGCCTCAGCCATCAACGCCAACCAATCGCACCGAACTAATTGACTCGCTTTAATAATCGATCGCAAAGGTTGAGGTTTATCCCAAAACCATAACGGTAAACTCTCATATCGAACGATCGCCACAATTGCCTCCCGAATAGCAAATGGCGTATGCAGATCTTGTAAAATTTGTCTTACCATCCGCGCTCCTAGATTCACATGCCACTTGGCGGTAATGTTGCCATCTTCAGCAACTTGTGTCGCTAAATGCTTGGCAACATCGTGAAATAACGCAGCGGTAAATAAGATCGATCGATCTGCTGCATTCATCGCTTGCCAAGTAGGTAAAGAAACTAAAGCTTCACAGACTAGTTGAGTATGAATCCAAACGTTTCCCTCCGCATGATAAATCGGGTTCTGTTCGCAGTTAGATAGCGATCGCAAACATGGGAATTGTGCTAGGATTGCCGTCCAATCTATTTTTAAATCTGATATTGTCGGACAATATGGAAATGTCCAAGGTGAATCTCGATCGATCTCTAGATTATTCATAATAATTGTAATGGATAGTAAAAGTAGGGTGGGCAGTGCCCACCATCAATATTCCAGGCGATCGCATTACGATTAAATATCGATCGCTTATTACTATTTACCCCTTATTTCATTCCAAACAGATCGACACCAGCCTGTAATTGATTAGGAATAATTGGACGATTTAACCAGTGAGTTTCCGACTGTAAAATAGTAGTCAAAAAGTCTGCTCGGACATACTTGTATCGAGCAATAGTCAACTCAGGTGTCTCCACCTTAATATACAAACCTTCCATCAACACACTTTGATTAGTTTGTTGAATTGCCAGATCTGCATTTAAACCTTGCTCTGTACAAAGTTCTCGCAACCTATCGATATGTTCGGAACTGATAAAATGGGAGTGCTTTAATAAACCGACTAATTGCTTGTGAGATGTTAACTTTCCCTCTAGCAATACGGGTACCGAAGCTACCACCAATCCTGTCAATAACTCTCGCCGCGCCGCCGTGCTGAGAAATTGATGAGAAGATCGATCCAGTAAATCGTATTCTAAGAAATAGTGCGGTAACTTGTCATAAAACACCGTATGTTTGGCATACAGCCATTCCCCATACAAGATATATCGATCGCCCAAAACATCCCACAATGCGGCATAATGA
>NZ_JANLWO010000248.1:0-2793 GCF_031364565.1 Chamaesiphon sp. OTE_20_metabat_361 | reverse complement strand
AGCTTCTCTCCCGAATTTACAATCCAATTTAGCGAACTGATAACTAAACTAGGGTCTGCTGTCCAAGCAAGTAGTTTGGATACCCATAGTCATCTCAACCCCACTTTAACTGGCTTAGCTCCGATCGATGCAGCCACGCCTGGGACGATTTCTTATATTGAAGGCGATAAGTTTGCCAAATTTGTCGGTAGTACGGCAGCGAGTGCCCTGATTTTACCGATGGATCGGTCGCTACATACGCAGGCGATCGATCGAGGGATCGTCTGGATCGCCGCCAGCGAACCGCGATTGTTATTTGCCCGAGTTATCCAGTTATTTTATCAGCCCTTCCAGCTTCCGACGGGGATTCATCCGAGCGCGATCGTCGCGCCGGGAGTCGCATTGGGCGAGGATGTATCGATCGGTTCCCATGTAGTCATCCAAGCTGGTGTGACGATCGGCAATGGGGCGATCGTCCATCCAAATGTCGTTATCTATCCCGATGTCCGCATTGGCGATCGGACGATCCTTCATGCTAACTGTACCATTCACGAGCGGGTACGGATTGGCGCTAATTGCGTCATCCACAGTGGGGCGACGATCGGCGCAGAGGGCTTTGGCTTTGTGCCGACGGCTACAGGCTGGTTCAAGATGGAACAGGCTGGTTATACGGTCTTAGAGGATGGTGTGGAGATCGGTTGCAATAGCACTGTCGATCGACCAGCCGTGGGGGAAACGCGGATTGGTAAAGATACCAAGTTAGACAATCTAGTGCATGTCGGACACGGGTGTCAAATTGGATCTAATTGCGCCCTTGCCGCTCAAGTTGGGTTAGCTGGTGGCGTCAAAGTTGGCAATGGAGTTTTACTAGCCGGACAAGTTGGCGTTGCCAATCAAGTAACTATCGGCGATCGCGCAATTGCTTCATCGAAAACAGGCATTCATCGCAACGTCGAACCCGGTGAAATTGTCTCGGGATATCCCGCCGTTTCCCACAAACTTTGGCTTAAAACTGCCGCGATCGTCAATCGACTACCAGAAATGTATCAATTCTTTAAAAACAGCCCGCGTAGTTAACAGCTAGGCACGGATTTAGGCAAGCGCTATCTTAGGGACATTAGCCGATCGCCTCCGTTTGCGGAGCGTACTGTCGGCAATTGAGCCGCCTTTGCAGTAGTAAGTCCCGATCGAAATTAGTATTCTCTAATCCAAAAATATCGTCCGTCCGAGTAGTTAATCTACCTCAAGAATGTAAAATATATGTCGATTTGTGGATCTCATTATCGAGCGATCGTGTTAAGCTACCTCAGAAGCTGTAGTTATTTAATTACTCAAAAGTAGAAAGTAACTATCCTTGCACATTATTACTAGGGACTTTCCTGGGATCGTCTAATGTGTAGTTTTGTTGCCCGAAAGCAGCTACCTTTTTAGTTGTTTTAAGCGACCGAATCGATCGTCAACCAAAGATGCTTAAATTTAAATTTATGCCAATCGGCAAAATTTGAAAAACTGGTATATTTCACTACCACTATTTGACGCTGTGACTGCTACCCGATCGGCTCTCCTGCTATGTTGGGGAAACAGACACTTAAGAGGGTGTTTGAAAAGTATAAATTAGCATTCGTAAACCCTAGAAATCCCCCCTGTCTTGTCTCGCTGCTTGGTGCGCTATACCCTCGGGGAACCCGAGGAGCGCGCATCCGCAAACCGTCGGGAAACCCGACGAGCGCGCATCCGCTTTCAATAAGTCTTGCTTATTACCATAAATGCTGGAGAGCCGATCCGTCCGAACGACGACAGGAAAATGGAGGCGTTGGCATCCTCGATCGTTCCCCGTTTGCAGGCACAAATGCTAAGTAGGCAAGATAAGTTATTTCCTGACTAGTCGGTCTACACTGGCACTTACAATTTATTACACAGCACGAATATGAACGAAACTTGGCAACTTATCGGCACGCTTGTTAGCACCGATCGGCTCATTAGCCAACAGTGGCTAGTCGCGCAGGTCGCAGTACCAGTGACCACGCCCAATTTTTCTACTACTGGAGTCGAAAACTTCGTCAGACAAACCAGTGGCACCGTCGGCGCTTACCTCCCCAGCTTACTCGGGGCGATCGTCACGTTATTTGTCGGCTGGATCGTGGCTTTTGTCGTCTCATCTGTCGTTCGGAACTTACTCAAACGCACGGACTTAGACAATCGCCTAGGGCGGATGGCTACAGGCAATGCTAACTCAAATTTAAACACCGAAAAATTAGTCGGAGACATCGTGTTCTGGCTAATTTTTCTGTTTGCGGTGCTGGGCTTTCTCAACGCCCTCAACCTCACCGTTGTCGCCCAACCGCTGAATAATGTCCTGAATCAAATTCTGGCATTCGTACCAAAACTAGCTTCAGCAGCAGCTTTAGCAGCAGTAGCATGGCTGGTAGCCACCGCAGTCAAAGCGATCGTCGTGCGGACGGCTGGCACGCTCGTCCCCGCCATGTCTCGGAGAATGGCGGTGGGTGAAAATCAAGTATTACCGAGTGAGACGCTTGGTAATGCCTTGTACTGGTTCGTCTTCTTATTCTTCCTGCCTCTGATCCTCGATGTTCTCGATCTTAGAGGCCCGCTGGCACCAGTCCAAAATCTGCTCAATGATATTCTCAGCGCCTTACCCAATATCTTCAAAGCAGGTTTGATCGCTTTAGTCGGCTGGTTTGTCGCCAGAATCGTCCGCGAGTTGGTGACTAATCTACTAGCGGCGGCTGGAACTGAGAGATTAGCTACCAAAATTGGCTTAAATAGAGCCGCTCCCGGTCAATCCCTCTCGGG
>NZ_JANLWO010000244.1:0-3665 GCF_031364565.1 Chamaesiphon sp. OTE_20_metabat_361 | reverse complement strand
GAGATCAAAACGATCGCCCAAAACAAAAAGGCTAGCGACGAAACTGAAGATCGCGTGATGCCCGAAGTCACCGAAGAAGACATCGCGCACATCGTCGCTTCGTGGACTGGCGTACCCGTGAGCAAGCTCACCGAATCTGAGTCCGTCAAACTGCTAAATATGGAAGAAACCCTCCATCAGCGGTTGATCGGTCAAGAAGAGGCTGTCAAAGCTGTCTCCCGTGCCATTCGCCGCGCTCGGGTCGGCTTGAAAAATCCCAACCGTCCGATCGCCAGTTTCATCTTCTCCGGCCCGACTGGAGTTGGTAAAACCGAGTTAACCAAAGCGTTAGCAACTTACTTCTTCGGTTCCGAAGACTCGATGATCCGCCTGGATATGTCCGAGTACATGGAACGCCACACCGTATCGAAACTGATCGGTTCGCCTCCAGGTTACGTCGGCTACAGCGAAGGCGGTCAACTGACCGAAGCCGTCCGTCGTAAGCCTTACACCGTCGTCTTATTCGATGAAATCGAAAAAGCGCACCCAGACATCTTTAATATGCTCCTGCAAATTTTAGAAGTTGGTCGCCTAACGGATGCTAAAGGTCGCACGGTAGACTTCAAGAACACCTTGATCATCCTCACCTCCAACGTCGGTTCTAAAGTAATCGAAAAAGGCGGCGGCGGTCTCGGATTCGAGTTCACCGACAACAAAACCGAAGCTACTTACAACCGGATTCGCAGCTTGGTCAACGAAGAACTCAAAAACTACTTCCGTCCAGAGTTCCTCAACCGTTTGGATGAAATCATCGTCTTCCAACAGCTTACCAAGCCAGAAGTCAAAGAGATCGCCGACATTATGCTCAAAGATCTCTTCGGTCGCCTGACTCAACAAGGCATCCAGCTTGAAGTTACCGATCGGTTCAAAGACCGTTTGATCGACGAAGGCTACAATCCTGCCTACGGTGCGCGTCCGCTCCGTCGGGCGATTATGCGCCTGCTCGAAGACATCCTCGCCGAGGAAATGCTCTCCGGTCGTCTCAAAGAAGGTGACACCTCGATCGTCGATATCGGCGAAGATGGCAAAGCAGTCGTTACTCCCAAGCAGGAAGCAATTCCCGCTGCGGCACCAGACTTGCTAGCACCAGTCGGCGAATAATCGATTTAGAAATCTAATATTAGTTTAAAAGGTGTACTGTAGAGTACACCTTTTTTTGAGTTTATTGAGCTATTGCTAAATTCTGTCGCACCCACAGCCGAAACTCCTTTCTAGCTTCACTCATCAATATTTCCGAACGCTCTAAAATGCGCGAAAATCCCTCATTAATCGGTAGCGTGGGAAATAATGAACTAGTCGGAGATTCTTGATAATGCCCCTGCAACAGTACAAAAATCGCTAATTTACCTTGCCGATATCGCCAAATTTCTGGTACGCCCAGAGCTTCATAGGCACTTAGCTGAGTAGCCGAAGTTAAATCTATTTCGATTGCCAGATCTGGAGGTGGATCGATTGCTAAGTCTAGTCGTTTCTTACCAACTATTGCTTGACAATTTTTGAGATAAAAGCAATCATCAGGCTCGATGCCAGTTTTCATCCGATCGTTTTTAAATGTAGTCGAACCCAGTGATTCCCAGGGCAAATCTAATTCTTCCAGCAACACGACGAGTAAATTACTAACCAAGACTTTAATCCGTTCGTGTTCCGGCAATGGCATTCTAATTTCTAATTCCCCATCATAATAAGCAATCCTAGTAGCTCTCTTTTCGCCTAATTCGAGCAACACCTGCTCGAATTCTGCCCAGCTCACATCGGATAGATAGATTCGTTGTCCTGCACTAAGTTTGATGCGGTTTAGAGATATTGACGTTACCATGCCCATGCCGATCGATTTGAATAAATTATAACAAGTTTGCAAGATACCCGACTTTTTAAAAAGTCGGGTATCTGTTTTACTGCTGCAACCGATATAATAACTGCTATGAGTGAGCATAATTTTTCATAGCTTAGCGATCGCTAAATAAATGCACTTGCAGAAATATTAAAAATCTCTCCTAATTTCTTGGCTTGTGCTTTACTAATAGCCCGCTTGCCATTAACGATCGAAGATACCAGACCTTTTGATGGACTGAGTACACCTACCAAATCTACTTGCTTCATATCTCTAGCTGCCATTAAATGCTGGAGCAGTTCGTGAGGTGCTGTCTGCGACCATTCTTTGAGTAAATATGTTTCCTCTTCATAGTCTTTAATCAGCTTAACTAATAATCTAAACAAGACTGTTTCTTCAATAGTACGATGCTGTTTTTTTGAAATTAGTTTTTCAGCTTCAGTCAAAAATTGTTCGTATTCTTCTTTTGTTTCAATAATTTTGGGAATAATGCGATCGCGCTCTAATATATCGATATAGTTCTCTTGGCTAATAGTATGAGTCATTTTTCCACTGCTCTTTATCATATTCGGCATGGGTTAAAAAATACTTAAAATAAGCTACTTGTTCCTCATAATCAATATCGAGAATCAGTCGATATTTATTACCTTTAATATTGAAAACAGTAAAGTTACCAACAGCTTCAGCCGTTCGGTAGTCTTGCTGTACGTCGATTAGATTCTGCCATGCTGACTTCTCGACCTTTTTGTAAAAGTTCTTAATTATTTCCGCTACATCAGGATATAAGGCGGATGCTTCTTTGAGCTTGCCAGCAGAAATAAGGTGCATAGGAGCTTGCCTTGAGATATTTAGGATTAGTTATGTCAAACAACATGCAGCAAGTATGGAGAGTTATATGCTTCTATCTAAGCATGTTTGCACATTGAAAACTAACTGTCAACACCAGCCCAAGTTACTTAGGATCTAAAAGTGACTGCCTATCTTTTAGCCAATATCGTTGAAGGTGGCAAAAATATTTATATAATTGGGGTCTAGCTGTAATTTTTCTCATCTTCGCATTGCATATTCTGTAATATTTATTCCCAATCTTTGAATAACTAAGTACGTTGCTCACTTGCCCTTACTATCCAGGTATGTCAAAACTAACTTGCACTCGAAACAACTGTAACGGCACGATCGATGATGGTTATTGCGATACCTGTGGGATGGCGGTACTCAAGTCTCAATCCGAACTAGATATGGTGCTAGCAGCAACGGCCAGCAACAAACCAGCTCAGGCATCCCAAAGTCTGAAAACCTCACGCCATAGTGCCTCAGTCACCAGTACCGGATCGAGTCCCACTAATAATCGATCGTCGCGCGGTACCCGGCGGAGTGCGCCGACAGTGGGCAAAAGCAGTCGCCGCCAACTGGGTGCGGGATTGGTTTCGATTCCCGAATTGCCATCCACTGCGCCAGAATTAGCGGTGCTCGTCGAGGCGAAGGTACCTGAGAATAAACGGTTTTGTGCGGGTTGCAATCAGGCTGTCAAAAGAGATAAAGGTTTTTGCACTAAATGCGGGCAAAAATATAATTTTGTCCCCAGTCTCGCGCCTGGGGATGTCGTCGGCGGACAGTATGAAGTTAAAGGCGCGATCGCGTATGGTGGATTAGGCTGGATTTATCTGGGATTCGACAATTTGTTATCCCGATATGTCGTCCTCAAAGGCTTGCTAAATAGTGAAGATGCCGCGAGTGCGGCGGTAGCCTTAGCCGAACGGCAATTTTTGGCAGCAGTCAAACATCCGAATATCGT
>NZ_JANLWO010000241.1:0-3636 GCF_031364565.1 Chamaesiphon sp. OTE_20_metabat_361 | reverse complement strand
CCAGTACGGTTTGGTCGATCGGATCCCAATTTACCATCCCGTCTTTTTGGTATGCCAAGCCACCTTCGTAGAATTTTAGGAAAATCCACTGCGTCCACCGATAATATTCTGGCGAACAGGTAGCTACCTCGCGTTCCCAATCGATCGATAAACCCAATTTCTGCAACTGTCCTCGCATGTGGGCGATATTTTGGTACGTCCACGTTGCTGGATGAATCCCCCGCTCGATGGCAGCATTTTCCGCTGGCAAGCCAAAAGCATCCCAACCCATCGGGTGCAGCACCCGATGCCCCTGCATCCGCTTCTGTCTGGCTACTACGTCCGTAATTACATAGTTGCGGACGTGTCCCATATGCAGATTTCCCGATGGATAGGGAAACATCGACAAGGCGTAGAATTTTGGCTTATTGCTGGTAGTGTCGGTTTTATATAAATTTGCATCCGTCCAAGCCTGTTGCCATTTGGACTCGATCTCGGTGGGGCTATAATTATTTTCCATTGCAAGCGATCGATTAAAGTATTAAATAAATATATGAAGTATCCATATTCTGGCGATCTCTATTCTAGAGCAACTGCCAAGGTTATTATTGCATGAGGGGGAAAGGGGAAAGGGGAAAGGGCAAGAGGTAATGAGTTGTGGACGCTTGCGTCTTTCTGTGTCACTACTCACTATTCACTACTCACTATTCCCTATTCCCTATCCCCTATCCCCTATCCCTTCAGAGATCTATACTGAATAAATTGCTGATGAGATGCACTCGATCGGGAAGATTAACCAGTATTAAAAGTCAAGACAAGATGCAAACTCCTCATTCCGATCCAGTAGCTAAATCGCGTCCACCCGCGATCGAGATGTCAGCAGCAGGTAAAGCTAAATGGAAAGCCATGCTTACCGCTCGCAAAATTAGTACTACTAAGAAGTTGATATCCAGAGTCCCCGAAATTACTGGCGAATCGCTCGCTCGCCGAGTGCTAAATGCCCAAAGTTTAGATCGTCAGACATGGCAAGCGATCTTCTACGCTTTGAAACTCGATCGAGCGGATTTTTTTACGGATGTCCAATGGTTTGCGCTCGATGCAAACAGCCAATGGGAGATGTTGTGGGAGTTGGCACGAGATAGCGACAGGTTTGGACTAGTACTCGCCGAATCTGTTACCACTCCTGAAGATCGCGAGGTAGATCGAGCTAAATTCATTCAGACGATCGCAGTTCGCACCGCAGTATTTATTGAAATTCCCGCCGGATCGAACGGTTATCTGATTTTAGTCGAACGCGATGCTCAAAACAATATCGTATTACTGTCGCCATCGCCACTGATGGCTAGTCCGCTGCTGACGGGTGCCATCCAAAGATTGCCCCAACCACCATCACCATTCCCCCACTTTCAACCACTCAGTGTCGGTACCAATCAATTATGGGCGGGGGTATTCGATCGATCTCCAGATTGGCGCTGGTTGGCAGATGCCAAAACAAAGCCGTTGAGGTTGCAGTTGGCGCAGCTTACGGATCTGTATGTACATGCCCGCAAGCAGTCTAGCAGCATCCCACTAATGCGATCGACTTATGTGACGATCGCTACTTAAATTCAAGTCGCTCATGCTAATAATTTGTGTGTGGTAACTGCAATCCCTGATTTTAGTCCTGTGGGTAGAATCAAAAATACTTACAAATTACTGACAGTAGCGGCGCTGACTCTCTAAACTTGCATCTCTCCTAGTGCCCGCTCCACCACCGCTACCCCCGCTCCAGGTAGAACCGATTGCTCGGTAATTAGCCGTTTCCAAATTCGGCTTCCTGGTTGCCCATGAAATAGCTGCAACATGTGGCGGGTGATGCTGTTGAGCTTACAACTTTTACTCATCCAAGAGTCGATATAGGGCAGCATCGCCGCCACGATTTGATGGCGGCTGGGCGGTGGAGTCGCTTCACCATAGATTTCTCGATCTGCAAGAGCGAGGAGATAGGGATTATCGTAAATCGCTCTGCCAATCATCACCGCATCGACGAGTTGAAGCTGAGTTTGGACTTGTGCCAAACTGGTAAACCCGCCATTAATCTCGATCGAGAGGTGGGGAAAATCCCGTTTGAGCCGATGGACATCCTCATACCGGAGGGGGGGGACTTCGCGGTTTTCCTTGGGACTTAAGCCCTGTAACCAGGCTTTGCGGGCATGTATCGAGAACCGAGTGCAACCTGTTTGGGAAACGATCGAGACAAATTTTACCAGATCTTCATAGCTATCGACCTCATCGACGCCGATCCGATGTTTGATCGTCACGGGTATTTTGGTCGCAGTTATCATCGCCGCAATACACTCAGCTACATGTTCTGGTTGGAGCATCAAGCACGCCCCAAAGTTACCACTTTGGACGCGACTGCTCGGACAACCAACATTAAGATTTACTTCTTCATAGCCGAAATCTTCAGCAATTTGGGCGCATTTAGCCAAGTCTTGAGGATTATCGCCACCGATTTGTAGTGCCAGCGGCTGTTCGTCGCGGTCGAATCCGAGTAGCTTTTGCTTATCGCCATGCAAAATTGCCATACTTGTCACCATCTCGGTATATAGCAATGTACGGCGGCTGATTTGGCGCAGAAAGTAGCGACAATGCCGATCTGTGCGATCCATCATCGGCGCGACACTCAGCGGATGTATCGAGGGAAGAATTTTATGACTGATGGATTCAGGATTAACTGCTAACATTTTCAAATAGGGTGCGGGCGATTCAACTATAGCGATCGCGAATTTGGTCGATTTTATCCTCCCAGTGGGCACCGTCAAAGTAGGTAATTGCAAATAAATCGATCGCGCCATCGTCTAGACAGCGGAGATTAACATCATAGCCGTCGGGGTGCGAGCGCGGACGATAAAAGGCATGAATCCCGCAATGACGACAAAAGTGATGTTTAGCAGTGCCTGTATTAAAAGTGTAAGTACTCAAATCGTCTTGCCCCTGAAGAAGAGTAAATCGCTCGGCAGGGACGATGAGATGGATGAAGCCTTTTTTAATGCAAATCGAACAATTACACTCAACTGCTTCGAGTTTTTCGATAACAACTCGGTAGCGAATTTTGCCACAGTGACAGCCGCCATCATAAGTGTTTAGTTTACTCACAATTATGTGCCTGTAATTTAGCTCGAAGTTATTTCAATAATCTTCACGGTGAGGATTTCGGAATTAACTCATCCGGAATCACACGTCATTAAACCACTTTTGAGCGGGATCTAAATTATAAACTAGATACCAAAGATTCGATAGAAGTACATCAAGATAGGGTTACTCGCAGGGCAAACTGTATACCCCAACGCAAAAACCCTTCACATCACTGTGAAGGGCTTTTCATCTCTTAAACTCTTAGATCGAACAGATATTAACCGTTGATGGCAGGAGCAGTCAAAGCAACAGGAGTAGCTTCGCCAGCAGCTAAGTCCAGAGGGAAGTTGTGAGCGTTACGCTCGTGCATTACTTCCATTCCTAAGTTAGCGCGGTTGATGATGTCGGCCCAGGTGTTGATTCCGTGACCTTGTGCATCTACAACAGACTGGTTGAAGTTGAAACCGTTGAGGTTGAAGGCCATGGTCGATACACCCAAAGATGTGAACCAGATGCCTACTACAGGCCATGCAGCTAAGA
>NZ_JANLWO010000231.1:0-4307 GCF_031364565.1 Chamaesiphon sp. OTE_20_metabat_361 | reverse complement strand
ACTACTTTCCGGCACGTCTGACTCACGTTGACGCTCTACATCGCAAGGATTGGGATCGAAATATTCGACCAATCGCGGTTGACTAAAAGCATCTAATTTCTCAACGGTGGTACGTTTTCCGACGTGAACTTGTTCTCTTTTAATGGCGACTGGGACGGGGACAACCATTGCAAAGTCTTTAACAGCTCCTTGAAAATCATTTGCCATCGTCAGGATCGTTCGATCGCCATTACGGGCGATGATTACTTGAGAAGCTTTATTAAATAACTGAGCATTTGCACCGCCGACATAAAAGCCACAAAATGCGATCGCTTTAGTCGCAAAACTGAGGACGAGAATACAGGCAAGACAGAAGCTAATAATGATTCGGGATATACTCATGGTGGATAGTGGATAGTGGATGACACGTTGACAGATTATTCTTGTAGCAATTATTAAGTTATTGAATAGGCTTGATTTGATTCAGTTGCCAAGTAAATTGAGGTGCTACCCAGTATTTATCGAATAATATTGTTAGTGGTGATAGGGTAAATAAAGCAATAAATATTGCCTCGTTTATATAGAAATAATTGCGGAGGATAAAAGCTAATAATGCGATCGCGATCGCCCAGACGATTCGAGCCGATCGAGCATTGGGAATCGATCGCGGATCGGTAATCATAAACAGCGTAAATAGGAGCAGCGATCCACTCATTAACTTATGCAGCGAGACATCCCACGTCCACCCCAGCCAAATATTTCTGGCAACTTCTAACAATGTATAAGATCCCAAAAAAGCCACGCTCGTATCCCATCTACCGACCCGTTGCAGGACGATCCCACCCAAGCCAATAAATAATAGTAAATACCACCAATCGGCACCCCATTGTCCGGGTGAAACCCAAGCATTTGGCGTGAAAATGAGCGCGATAATTATGCCGAAGTTAGCTGGATTAAACCAATGCTTGTCTGCTGTCGTAAAGATAAACTTACTCGCGATCGCCAAACTCCCAGCTAAAATCATCGTACTGACTCGATCGGCACGTAATAATAACGACAAACCTAAGCCAGTAATCAGGGCACTTTTGAGTGCCAATACCGAATTTTCGGTAGGCTTAAATAGACTTGTAAGTACTAGCTGCGTTACACCACAACTGACGAGGACACTCACAATTAATTCCGGTCTAACCGACCAATCTCTAGTCATCAGCCCCAATCCTAGAAAGGTAGCTAAAAAACAGATCTGATAATCTCGCGGATCGGCAAACATAAATTTGACATAGACGATATTGCACCCCAAGATACAATCTCACGCGACCTTTGTTCCATAAGTTTGTTAAATAACTTTAAATATTAATCTTTAGTGGATAGTGAATAGTTAATAGTGAATAGTGGATTCACCACCTTTGACTCTGGCGATCGCACCCCGAACGAATACCGATCCGGTAAAATAGCAGTTGCACTACTTGTTCCATCAACATTCCCAAGCTACTCAGTTATGGACGGCACCAGCAACCAAAATACCAACATGACTCCCGAACCCCATTTAGTTCATGCCCCAAAATTGAAAAGAATACGGCAGTTGAGCAAATTACTCGATGGAGCGATTGTGATACCGGGTACCAAGCAGCGGATTGGCTTAGATCCGATTTTGGGTTTGATTCCTGGTGGCGGCGATACCGTTAGTGCGGCATTGTCTGGCTATATTATTGTCGAAGCCGCCCGCATGGGTTTGCCTCGCAAAGCATTGATGCAGATGGTGGGAAATCTGCTCATCGATACAGTAGCTGGCTCAGTGCCAGTCGTGGGCGATATTTTTGATGTATTTTCCAAAGCCAACACCCGCAACATGCAAATTGTCGAAAATCACGTCCAATTACCCGCAACCACCCCAGCCAAAACCGACAAATTATTCATCGGTTTACTCATCATCGGCTTGCTCGGCTTCGCCATCACCGTCGGCTTTATCACCGTAGCAATCTGGAATTTTGTCGCCAACTCTCTATAATTACCTCTTACCTCTTACCTCTTACCTCTTATCCCTATCCCCTATCCCCTATACCCTATCCCCTATACCCGAACCAACGGTTAAGGTAAAATTGAAAAGAAGATTTCCCCAACAGCAGTGTAATCGATCGATATGGTAGAAGAATCCTCAGAAAAGCAAGCGCCACCAGCCGCCGGGAAAAAAGCGAAACCCGCTCCAGGTGCCACCGAGGCTGCTGCACCCACTGGGGCAGAAAAAACTGCTGCTCCCAAAAAAGAAAAGCCCCCCGCCGTCGAAGCAAAACCCTTTGCGGACTTTATCGATCGAGATTATTTACCCGCCCTCACTCAAGCTTTGGCAGCTCAGGGCATCACCGATCTACAAGTCACTCTGGAGCGATCGAAAATCGCCATCAAGGGCTTAGAAAATGAGCCGGAGTGCAGTCAAGTCATCGGGCGCTGGAACGGCGGCAAGCGTCAATTTAACGTCTACTTTTTCGACGATAATATTCAAGGACAACGCGCGCTCTCCTGTATCGATCTCGGCACGATCGCTAGTACGCTCGAACCCTTCCTCATCGACGAACGTAAAATCACCCTCGATTTGCTCGTTTCTGGTGTCGTGCTAAGACTTAATAGCCAAAAGTGGTTGCTCCGAAACTAATTTCGATCGCTACTTGATGTCTGGTAGGTCTAAATAAACATGAAGTTTTGCTAGGCTATTTAGCTGATGCTGTTAACATTTGTTAGAGAGGGGTTGTTTTTTAAGTAACTAAACTGCGCCGATCTCGATTTACAGATTTTAGCTGCATCGCCGCAGATCGGGAGATATCACAATTTGGATCGGCTCTTATTTTATGATGGAAACTAGCACCCAGTCACTACGATCGCGCCAACACGCACTGATCGAGCAACTCGCCAATGCGATCGAAACTATTTGGGCGCAATACTTAGATCTATCCCCCTACGATCTCCCCTCCGAATTGGGATATGTCGAAGGGCGATTGGAAGGAGAAAAGCTAGTCATCGAAAATAAGTGCTACCAAACCCCACAATTTCGCAAACTTCATCTCGAACTCGCGCAAGTCGGGCCGAATTTAGATATCCTGCACTGTGTGATGTTCCCCCATCCTGAATATGCCCTACCGATGTTTGGCTCGGATATCGTCGCTGGGCGCGGGCAAATCAGCGCCGCAATTGCCGACTTATCGCCGCTAAATGCGCGCCGGGTATTACCCGACAACTATCGCATCCCCCTCCACCAACTCCCCACCCATACCTTCAGCCAACCCCGCGAGTTACCCGCCTGGGCAGATATTTTTTCAGAATTTTGCTTCTTCGTGCGCCCATCTACGCCCGAAGAAGAGCAGTGGTTTTTCGAGCGAGTCACCGCGATGCTGACGATCCACTGTCAACAAGCCGCCCAAGCCATTCCTGTCAGTAAGACAGAACGCGCCGAAATCGTCACCGCCCAAAATTACTATTCCACCAAACAACAACAAAACGACAAAACCCGCCGCGTATTAGAAAAAGCCTTCGGTACAGAATGGGCGGAAAATTATATGACAACCGTTTTATTCGATAGTTAAATTAATTGATAATTGATAATTGATATTAGTCAGGTAATAAAGTAATAAGTAGTAGGGTGGGCAGTGCCCACCACAAGGGCTACAGGCAATTTCCAGTGGTTAAAATAAGTATGCAGATATACTTAATTAATCATTAAGACTTCGACTGTAGCCCGGTAAGAGCAATTAATAATTACTGATTAAAATGCTCAAATTATATGAATATGCCTCGTCAGGTAATTGTTATAAAATTCGATTGTTGCTGAATCAATTGGGCATAGCTTATCAACGCATCCCGGTGGATATTCTCAAAGGTGAGAGTCGCACTGCTGAATTTTTGATGATGAATCCAGTCGGCAAAATACCAGTATTAGAAATTCAACCAGGACAGTATTTAAGCGAGTCAAATGCGATTATTTACTATCTTGCCGACGGTACGGACTTTTTGCCAGTCGATCGGTGGGAACGCTCCCAGGTAATGCAATGGTTATGCTTCGAGCAATATAGTCACGAGCCAAATATTGCCACCGTCCGCTTTTGGATGTCGATCGCGAACATCGCCGAGCAAAAACGCGACGAGATCGCTCAAAAACAAGAACTTGGATACGCAGCGTTGCGAGTGATGGAAAAACATTTAGAGCAGCATAAATACTTCGTAAACGATCGGTATTCGATCGCCGATATTGCGTTGTATGCTTATACTCATGTCGCAGCAGAAGGTGGCTTCGAGCTGAATCAATTTCCAGCAATTTTAGCTTGGTTCGATCGGATTAT
>NZ_JANLWO010000218.1:0-6519 GCF_031364565.1 Chamaesiphon sp. OTE_20_metabat_361 | reverse complement strand
CTTCAATCCACTGCGAGAGGTTAGTTACCGCGCGTAAGGGTGCCTTGAGATCGTGAGAGATCGTATAGGTAAATTGGTCGATTTCTCGTTCGCGGCGATCGACTAGTGCCATCATTTGGGTCAATAATGTATTTAGCCGCTCGATTTCTGCTGCTCGCTCTGTTGCGGCTAATTCAGCCTTTTTGCGATCGTCGATGTCTGTATGGAAGCCGATCCATTTTTGGACGGTACCATCTGGATCGAACACAGGTACGCCATGTACTCGCATCCAGCGATAGTAATCGTCGCGATGACGCAAGCGATACTCGGCTTCAAACGTCAGGTGTTCTGTAGGTGCCATTGCGGCTCGATCTACCGCTGTCTGCCAAGCTAGCTTAAGACGATCGCGATCTTCAGGGTGTAGGGCATTGAGCCAGCCCCCACGCTGAATCGACTCCAGCGGTTGTCCGGTAAATGCCGACCATTGGGGAATCTCCGCCTGAACTTCCCCCCGAGCGTCAGTTTCCCACAGGATTGCCGCAACTCCTTGAATCAAAGTCTGATACCGCTCGATCGGATCGGTGACGATATGAGGGGAACGATCGGCATTGTTGTCCGGAAAATGGTTCACACTGATTACTATCCTCCCAGTTCAATAAGTTATTATTGTAGTTAAACCGCATTTATACGTAACACTAAAAAAGTAGTTAATCGATTGGGTATGTGTAACTGATACAGTAGGTATAAACTAGATTTCATTTAGTCCCACTCTGGTTAAAGGTTGGTTATTATGAGCGATATCCGTGTAGTTTTGATCGAAGACCACGACGTTGTTCGGATCGGACTACGGACTGTGTTGCAGATCCAAGAAGGGATTCAGGTTGCCGGGGAAGCCAGCAATGGCACTCAAGGATTGACATTGTTACAAACAACTCAAGTCGATGTTGCTTTAGTTGATGTGGGTTTACCGGGCATAGATGGGATCGAATTAACCCAACAATTTCGGAAGTTTCAAAAAGACCATCCCGAATCAACTACCAAAATCATCATGCTGACGATGCTCGGGACGGAAGATACCGTCTTAGCTTCCTTCGCTGCGGGAGCTGATTCTTACTGTATGAAAGATATCGGCATCGAACAACTCATCGAAGCAATTAAGATGACCCACGCTGGTAATGCGTGGATCGATCCAGCAGTTGCCAGCATCGTCCTCCGCCAAGTCAGATCGAGTATCGTCCAACCCACCAGCCAAAAACAAACGATCGAGATTAGGTCGTTAGAGCCGGAATACGAGCAGGTATTAGCATCAGATCCAGTCACCGATCGCGAACGCGAAGTCCTCGAACTAATGGTCGCTGGCTGCACGAATGTGGCGATCGCGGAGCGGCTATTTATTACGGTAGGGACGGTGAAAACCCACGTCCGCAATATTCTAGCGAAGCTATGTGCCGATGACCGGACGGAAGCGGCAGTTAGAGCTTTGCGATCGGGAATTATTAGTTAAGGGAGTTGGGAGTTGGGAGTTGGGAGTTAGGAGAGGTAAGAGGGGATATATAGACAGTTCGATCGAACCTGGAATTTAGTTGGTGTGAGGCGGAGATCGACCCACCCCGCCCTACGGGCACCCCTGTCTTGACGTTTTTTTATTCGGGGGGAACCCCCGAATAAAAACGTCGCTGTCTTGAAAAGGTGCTCTACTTGGGGAAACCCCTGTTCCCGCACTTTTCGCTCCGAGGAGGGGATTTTCCAGTCCGACCATCTACCATCTACCATCTACCATCTATCCTCTACCCTCTACCCCCTAATCGATCGTGGATTTTAGTTCAGCAATACCGACCTTTGTCATTACCCTCAGAGAGGGAGTAGAAGCCGCCCTCGTGGTTGGTATCGTACTTGCTTGCCTCAAAAAAGCCAAGCAGAGCCACCTGCGAATATGGGTGTATGCAGCCGTCGCAGCAGGGATTGCCGCGAGTGGGATCGTGGGGGTAGTTCTATCCCAGGCAGCGCAAGCATTGTCTCAATCCCAAAATCCCTATGCAGCGACACTCGAACTGTTTCTCGAAGCGATTTTTGGGCTAGTGGCGATCGTGATGCTCAGTTGGATGCTAATCTGGATGACCAAGCAAGCCAGATTTATGAAGGCGCAGGTAGAAGGAGCCATCGAGCAGGCAATGGCGACGAATGCGGGTTGGGGTGTATTTACGCTCGTATTTGTGGCGATCTTGAGAGAGGGATTTGAAACTGTATTATTTATCGTTGCGAAGTTTCAGCAGGGGTTGATTCCGTCCCTCGGTTCGGTAGCTGGTTTGAGCGTTGCTACTGGCATTGGCGTACTGTTATTCAAGTGGGGAATCAAAATTAATATCCGTCGCTTTTTCCAGGTGATGGGTGTATTGTTGTTGCTAATCGTGTCGGGTTTGGTAGTATCGTCATTGGGACATTTTGACACGGCGATCGCGACTATCGCGCAAAGCGATCGACAATCGGCGGGTATGTGCGTCTTCTATGAAAAATTTACCAAAGTGCATTCTTGTAACTTGGGTGGATTAGTCTGGAATGCGAGTAAAGTACTGCCAGAGGATAAGTTTCCTGGTTTGCTACTGAGTGCGTTATTTGGCTATACCGATAAACTCTACCTGGTTCAAGCAATAGCTTACATCGGATTTCTGATTTCGATCGGGGGCATGTATTTCCGCAGTCTCAATCCCCAGAAACCAAAGCTTTCAAATATGCCCGTACCTGTAAAGAATAGTTAGACAACTCAAGTTAATACCTCAATTTGTGGAGATCGATCGGGCATTGCTGAATTGGGGTATCAAATAGATTGTGACATAATATATCCCCGATTTCTTGGAGAAGTCGGGGATATATTATGTCCTAACAAGCTTGACGGTTGCCATGCCTGAATTTATCGAGATTCTTCAAACTAACAGACAGCGCGAATCGGTGCTAGGATTTCACCATAGAGATTTTCGATGCGATCGACATTACCTTTGAGAGTATAAGTACTCAAAACACGCTCGCGAGCCGATCTGCCGAGTAGCTGCCGCCATGCCGCATGTTCGCGCAAGACGGGGAGAATGGTTCGTAGTTGACCGGAAACACCTTGGGTATTAATTACAACCCCAGCACCGCCAGCAATCACCGAAGCATCCGCACCAGCATCAGTCGCAACACAGGCGACCCCACAGGACATCGCTTCTAATAACGACAGCGACAGCCCTTCTACTAACGATGGGAGGATAAAGACATCAGCGCCCCGCAAAATTTCGATCCTGCGGGCATCGTCCCTAATCGCACCCAACCAAATGACCCCATGCTCGGTATTGTAAAATGGCTCTAGATTGGGTCTGAGCGGCCCGTCACCGACGAGGAGCAGCTTGCAACCGTAATTGCTCATGTTGCAGTATTTCCACGCCTTGAGGAGGGATTCAACGTTTTTCTCGGTGGAGATTCGACCCTGATAGACATAGATTTGACTAGCATTAAACTCCGCTCTGATATTGCTTGCACCGGGGGTATATTTTTGCTCGTCTACACCATTGGGAATGATAATAATGCGATCGCGAGATACACCGAGTTTGACGAGTAAATCTTGCTGTTCCTCACAGAAAATAATCGTTCGATCGTATCTCGCTAAAAAGGGTGCGTATAGTTGATAGGCTAGCAATTGCGTAGTCGAAGTCACGTTGCGTCGCTTGCCATCATAAGGCGTATGAAATGTCGAAATCAGCGGCAAATCTAGCTCTTGACAAATTTCTGGGAGCAGAAAGTCCAGCGGCGATAAACTCAGCGAAGCATGAACTAGATCCGGCTTCCGACGGCGCAAGGAGCGTTCTAAGACCCGTTTTGCCCTAATGGTCGGGATCGTAAATACTTGAGATTTGTAGAGAAAGGGTAATGGCACTTCATCGCCATCAGCTTTGGTGTCAGCAAAATGCATAAAACTGACCTTGTGTCCGCGATTAGTTAGAGCACTAGTAATTTCTCGACTATAGGTAACATTGCCACAAAAGGGCGTTTTTTTTCCTAGCCACGCAATATGCATTTTTCGTTAATTCGATCGGGATTTTAGTAAACTTGAATAGTGAACTACCCGCCCTCAACTGGAGTACCAGTATGAGGGGGGCTTCCAACTTCAACCGGAATAGCATCCAGCAAAACCGAAGTCTTACCAGGTTGACTTACATTCCGTCCATTGGCAGCAGCACTAGTTCCTAATGCCAGAATCCGCAAGGCTTCATCTCTGATGTTTTTTGCCGCATTGATGTCTCTATCGTTACGACTATGACATTTAGGGCAATCCCAATGACGCACGTTCAGAGGCATTTCTGATACTTTGTGGAGACAATTATTGCAAGTCTTAGAGCTAGGGAAAAAGCGATCTATCTCGATGTAGATTTTGCCTAACTTCTCAGCTTTGTACTTGAGCATTGTTCCAAATATTCCCCATCCAGCATCGAAGATAGCTTTAGCTAGACAATGATTGCGTGCCATACCTTTGACGTTGAGATCTTCTACTGCAATAACTTGGTTTTCGTCTACTATCTTGCGGGATAGCTTGTGCAGGAAATCTTCGCGTACTCTTGTTATCTTTGAATAAACTCTGGCGACTAATCGTTTAGCCTTGTATCTAGTATTACTTCCTTTCTCTTTACGGCTTAATTTCTGCTGTTTGCGCTTTAGATTGCGGCTATGTTTCTTGAGATGTTTAGGATTTGCATACTTGCTAGCATCACTGGTTACAACAAAGTCAATTAACCCAACATCCAGTCCAATAGCCTTGCCTGCGTCGCGGTTGACCCGCCACGCTTCTAGATTGCCTTCCGGCATTTCCAGTCCATCATCAACCAAAATAGAAGCATAGTATTTACCATCAGTATTTTTGGAAACAGTAACAGTTTTGACAGTGCCATCTAATGTTCGATGAATTCGACAATGCACTTCGCCAATGATTGGTAATTTGATAAAGCTATCTCCTACTTTGACATTCTGAGGATAACTAATTGACTGCCTACCATGCTTCGATTTGAAGCTGGGAAAACCGCCACGTTTATCAAAGAAGTTTTTGTAAGCAGTAGATAGATTCAGTGCAACTACTTGAAGTGATTGAGAGTAGGCATTTGTCAGCCAAGGGTACTCTTTTTTGAGATTTGGAAGTAATCCTTGAATTGCACTTCTGCTCAACCCTTTGCCAGTATCTTTATAGGTTTGCTGGCACAGATTCAAGCTATAATTCCAGAACCAACGACAACAACCAAAAGCACCCGCAAAATACGTCTGTTGCTCGGTTGTCGGATAGATTCTGAATTTGTAGGCTTGATACATTATCGGTTATCGGCATCTCTGGTAACAGAGTATCAAGGATGCTAGGAAAATACAAGGAGTTTGTTCGCTCAGTCATACCCCCCTTCTATTGTCGAGATCTGCGTTGGCGAAGCCTCTCGGAACGAGTTATGTCGATTTGGTCAGCGGGGCAATCCCAAGCGAGCTTTTCGGGGGAAGCTTCCCCCGAAAACGTCGCGCTCTCACGCGCCTTTCATCCCGTCTGTCTTGTTAAATATTTAGTAATGCCTAAATATACCAGGAAAGTTTACTAGTGAGCTAGATCGGGTATGGCAGTGGTGCAAGTGTCACAAGGGTATTTCTAATACTGGATTTGCACCAGGAATGAGCCAGCGCAAGATTAATCACGATCGAGTAGTGAGATCGGTTGGTAATTCGAGAGGGATATTGCCCAAGATCCCTTTCCGAAAGTCATTGAGGATCAGATGTGATGTCCGTTCGAGATCGCCGCGATATTTGTCATCGGCGAGCTGGTGTAAGTATTCCGCACCGCTCAAAGTAGTCGGCGCACTGCCATAGCGGGCGGTAAAGCCATCGATGTAACCTAATTCCTGACACAACTCCACCAAGGCGGCTGCCATACTCTGTCTGTCATAGCCAGCTTCACCGATATCATCGCAAATTGCCAGCTTCACAGCCGCTACTTGGTCGTTGAGGCGTCCGGGGATGATGCCTGGAGCATCCAATAACTCTAATTGGTCGGAAATTCTCACCCAGCGCAAGGCTCTGGTGACACCCGCACGTCTGGCACTTTCGACGACGCGTTTGTTTAGGAGCCGATTGATCAGCGCAGATTTGCCCACATTCGGAAACCCAATCACGACGGCGCGTACCGGGCGCGGTAACAGCCCCCGCTCCTTGCGTTTTTGGTTGATTTCTACGCCAACTGATTGAGCGGCTTTGGAGATTGCGACTACCCCCGTACCTTGCTGAGCATTGGCGAAAAATGGTTGTTCGCCTTGGGAGATAAACCATTCTAACCAAAGTTCTCGCACCGTTGGCGGGATCATATCGACCCGATTGAGAATCAGGAGTTTGTGTTTATTCCCAATCCAGTTGGTGAGGAGCGGATGATAAGTTGCCAAGGGAATGCGCGCATCGCGAACTTCCAGCACCACGTCAACTTTTTTGACCTGTTCTTGAAGTTGGCGTTCGGCTTTGGCAATATGTCCGGGATACCATTGAATCGCAGGT
>NZ_JANLWO010000190.1:0-2946 GCF_031364565.1 Chamaesiphon sp. OTE_20_metabat_361 | reverse complement strand
CACGGAGAATGGCCCCTGGTCGCTGTGGGCGAAGCAAATCTCCCAACCGTTAATTCAGGCATTATTTCAGACGATCGGGCGTCAGCAGTCTATTTCCGACCTCACAGCCGATCGAGCGAGTGGGGATGAAGGCGAGTGGACGGAACTGGCGATTGTGCTGCAAAGTATTCAAACTGCCCTGGTGACTTGGTTTGACGGTCAGATGTACGATCGCGCCTGGGGGCAACGGATGGCTTTTAGTACGCTGATTTCGTTTGCGGCGATTTGGAGCGAATTGGCAAATGGAATGGGGCGGGCGATTAGTATTAATAGTACGCATCGAGACGCGATCGCCAAGGCTTGTTTTCAGGTAACGTTGCAAGTCCTGAGAACTGCGGCACAACGTCCGAATTTTCCGTTGTATGGGGGGATTTTTGCTGCCTTCTCAGGCGAAACGTTGCGGGATACGCTGTCTTATTTTGACTTGCCGCTCAAGCAAGTAGCGGGAACTCAGGAAAAAGGAAGACTGTTAACGATTTTAGGTTATTCACAGCAGGCATTGGGACAAAATGAGCGAGCCATCGCCCTCCATCGGGAAGCCCTGGCAATCGCCAACCAAGCCGGAGATCGCCCCTGTGAAATTGCCAATCTCAACCATCTGAGCCGGATCGCGATCGGTCAAAAAGATTATCCCCAGGCGATTAGTTTCAGTCAACGCGCCTTAATTTTAGCCAGACAAACGGGCGATAAACTGGGTGAAGCCAATGCGCTGACTAATGTCGGCTACTCCGAAGTATTGTCCGCTCACTCCCTCGACATTATGGATGAGGATGTCTACGAACAAAATATCAGTTATCTCGATCGCGGCTTGAAACTTGCTGAAACTTTAGACGACAAACAGAGCTTAGCGCTGGGATATCACAGTCTCGGACTAGCTTATCTGACAATCGGGCAAGCCGAACGCGCGATCGAGTATCTCCAATTAGGTACAAAAGCCGCTCAAGCCGTCGGCGACTTGTATCTCCAAGGACTGAATCTTACCTACCTCGCTGAGGCGCATCACACGCTCAACAAGCCCAAAACTGCGGTTTTTTATAGTTGTCTGGCAATGTATCAACTCCATCAAATTGGTGCCAAGGAATGGCGACAGAGTGCGAGTTTAGCGACAGTTTTGGAAGGACAATTAGGCACCCAAGAGTTTCAGGAAATACTCACCCAGTATCGACCGAATTTACTCCCCGCCATCGGCGTAGACGGTTATGATTACTTACCGCAACTACTGGCTAAGTATCGAACTGACGGGGGTTTGTAGCGAACATTCTAATACTCAAAATTACAACTTAAAACCAGCCAACCTATCCTTAGAAGTATCTTTGTAATGCCCGATCCCCTCCCGTCCTAAAATAGTAGTTATTACCGAACCCGATCGCTAAAATAACTATTACCAATCGCTAAAATTACTGTGTTAAGATTTAATGACACAGGATAAGCAGCAGGGGATGGAAAACAGCCATGTTTGAACGCTTTACAGAAAAAGCCATTAAAGTAATCATGCTGGCCCAGGAAGAAGCACGTCGCCTGGGGCACAATTTTGTCGGTACCGAGCAAATCCTCTTAGGATTGATTGGTGAGGGTACTGGCGTAGCAGCTAAGGTCTTGAAATCGATGGGGATCAACCTCAAGGACGCACGGATCGAAGTTGAGAAAATTATCGGACGTGGTTCGGGTTTTGTCGCCGTTGAAATCCCCTTCACCCCCAGAGCCAAGCGCGTTCTGGAGTTGTCTCTAGAGGAAGCCCGCCAACTGGGACACAACTACATCGGCACCGAACATTTATTACTCGGTTTGATCCGTGAAGGCGAAGGCGTCGCCGCCAGAGTCCTCGAAAACCTGGGTGTGGACTTAACCAAAGTTCGGACTCAAGTGATTCGGATGCTCGGCGAAACCTCCGAAACAGCCACCGCCGGAACGGGTGCTCGATCGAGTGGTAGCAACAAAACACCGACACTAGATGAGTTTGGTTCCAACCTAACTCAAATGGCACAAGATGGTAAGTTAGATCCCGTCGTCGGTCGTGCTAAAGAAATCGAACGAGTGATCCAAATCCTCGGACGCCGCACCAAAAACAATCCCGTCTTAATCGGCGAACCCGGTGTCGGTAAAACCGCCATCGCTGAAGGTTTAGCCCAGCGGATTGCCAATCAAGATATCCCCGATATCCTCGAAGACAAACGCGTTGTCACCCTCGACATTGGTTTGCTCGTCGCAGGTACCAAATATCGCGGTGAATTTGAGGAACGTCTCAAAAAAATCATGGATGAAATCCGCCAAGCGGGTAACGTCATCCTGGTAATCGATGAAGTCCATACCTTGATCGGTGCGGGTGCTGCTGAAGGTGCGATCGATGCGGCAAATATCCTCAAACCTGCACTAGCACGGGGTGAGCTACAATGTATCGGCGCGACCACTCTAGATGAGTATCGCAAGCACATCGAACGGGATGCTGCCCTAGAGCGGCGGTTCCAACCAGTCATGGTCGGCGAACCTAGCGTTGATGAAACCATCGAAATCCTCCACGGATTGCGCGAACGCTATGAGCAACACCACAAACTAAAAATTACCGACCTAGCCTTAGAGGCGGCGGCTAAACTAGCCGATCGCTATATCTCCGATCGCTTCCTCCCAGACAAAGCGATCGATCTGATGGACGAAGCTGGCTCCCGCGTCCGCCTCCTCAATTCCCAACTCCCCGCAGCAGCGAAAGAATTGGACAAAGAATTGCGGAAAGTGCTCAAGGAAAAAGACGAAGCCGTCCGTTCCCAAGATTTTGATAAAGCTGGTTCCTTAAAAGACCGCGAAATCGAAATCAAAAACGAGATCAAAACGATCGCCCAGAACAAGAAAGCTGCGGACGAAACTGAAGATCGCGTCATGCCCGAAGTCACCGAAGAAGACATCGCGCACATC
>NZ_JANLWO010000095.1:0-2927 GCF_031364565.1 Chamaesiphon sp. OTE_20_metabat_361 | reverse complement strand
AGTTATGGGATCGAGTATCCACTGGTGATTAGAAGACTGAGCAAGAGCAACAATCGGTTAAAATACGATTATTAAAATAACTCGGTGAGAATATGCAACAAGCTATTTTCTGGACTGTGGAAGAAGTTGCGACTAGAGCGAAGAAGTTATATGCAGACAATATCCGATCGCAAGTCGAGCATGAAGAAAATATCGGCAAAATGGTCGTAATTGATGCCCAGACTGGGGAATATGCAGTTGATCGATCTGGCATCCACTCAGCCATCGCCCTCAAAGCCAAAAATCCCAATGCTCGGTTGTTTACGATTCGGATTGGTTATGATGTCGCTGTATCTTTTGGTGGCAATAGCGATCGAGTAAGCAATGATGCAGGGTAGAGTTAAGGACGGTAGGGCTTCACTACCAATTACTTTTCGACTGTCTAATCAACCAGATTTTCAAATAGAATTTGTAGTCGATACAGGCTTTAACGATTACCTAACCCTGCCGCCCCAAGCGATTAGCGCGATGAATCTACCACAGTACTCTAATACTTCGGTCAGATTAGCCGACGGTACGGAAACAATGTTGTCAATTCACTCTGCCACGATCGTCTGGGACGAAACAGAAATTATAGTCCCTGTTTTAGCTGCGGGAGTTAAACCATTAGTTGGTACAGCTTTGATGGATGGCTATCATCTATCGATCTATTTTCAGGTCGATGGTTTCGTAAGTTTAACTGCACTATCTTAAAGTTGCTGTCAGAGTATAGCGATCTAACTCCTATTTTGACATTAGTGTAGTTTCGATTTGCAACTATCGATCGCCGACCTGTATAAAAATATCGGCGTTGAGTATACCTCAATCTGCTAGTGAGTCGATCGATCTTTAGCTCTAGCAAAATTTGAGAAATTGCTTGTAGAATATAGATTCTCAGAATATCCAGACTCGCTCGATCGACCTAGCTTACTAGGTTTCCTGCGATCGATAATCATTGATAAAATAGAGATGGTCTAAATCTACTCCGATCGCAGGTTGTCAGACTCCAAAATTTGTGACATCTCCCGATCGAATCGTCTATGGTTGAGACATCGAGTGGATTCCAGCCGATCGACAGTCTGAGCTAGCGAAAGAAAGTAACTGAAGATACATAAATTAAAGTGAAATCCTGGTAAAAGCTATAGATCGACATCAACTTCAGTATCGACATCTGAGACGACACCCAAAAGTGGCTGCTCGGTGCCCCGAAGCTATTTGAACCTGACTCTACACTAAATTATCTACCGATCGCGACCCGCACTACATCACTATGAACCACACAGATAATCATTGGCGTATGGACAGTTTCACCACTTCAACTGCTGCTAATCAAGAACCATATCTAGGCCCACGCTGGTTGGTCGAGGAACGGGATGCTTGCGGGGTGGGATTTATTGCCTGTCCAGCGGGGGATACCAGCCATAAGCTCATCCAGCAGACGTTGGCGGCTCTGACTTGTATGGAGCATCGGGGCGGTTGTAGCGCGGATCGTGATTCTGGTGATGGTGCGGGGATTTTGACGCAGATTCCGTGGGGATTATTTGATGAGATCGTAGCAAATCGCGATCGCGATTCTCATTCTCAGAGGCTACGCCAACGATTGGCGGTGGGGATGCTATTTTTACCCCAGGATACAGAGAAACGCGCTGTAGCAAAGCGGATTATTGCGGATGTCATCGCGCAGGAGCAGTGTCAGCTCCTCGGGTGGCGGGAAGTACCCGTGAAGCCGGAGACTTTGGGTATTCAGGCGCGGGAAAATCAACCTTACATCGAGCAGATGGTCGTTGCGGGGACTGAAACTGGCGATGAGTTAGAGCGGCAACTATACATGGTGCGCCGCAAGATTGTCAAAGCAATGCAAGCTGAGGGTACGGTAAAACCGGGGGATAATTTTTATATTTGCTCTCTTTCCGGTCGGACGATCGTGTATAAAGGGATGGTGCGATCGGCGGTGTTGGGTGAGTTTTATAGTGACTTAACCAATCCCGAATTTAAGGCGGCGTTTGCGGTATATCATCGCCGCTTTAGCACGAATACTTTACCAAAATGGCCGTTAGCCCAGCCGATGCGGATGCTGGGGCACAATGGGGAGATCAATACCCTGTTGGGTAATATTAATGGGATGACGGCGCGGGAAAGCGACCTCAATCACCCCTTGTGGAAGGAACGGTTGCGGGAGTTACAACCGATTCTCAATCTCGATAATAGCGATTCGGGGACATTAGATAATGTCTTGGAACTAATCGTCCAATCTGGTCGGAGTCCGATCGAGGGACTGATGATTATGGTACCAGAGGCGTACAAAAATCAGCCTGTATTAGAGAATTATCCCGAAATTACGGACTTTTACGAGTATTATTCAGGATTTCAGGAAGCTTGGGATGGGCCAGCGTTGCTCTCATTTAGTGATGGTAAAGTAGTCGGTGCGACACTCGATCGTAATGGTCTGCGTCCAGCGCGGTACTGTATCACTAAAGATGGTTATCTCTATGTCGGTTCTGAGGCTGGCGTGGTAGATTTACCTGTAGACCAAATCGTCGAAAAAGGTCGGCTTGGCCCTGGTGAAACGATCGTCGTAGACTTAGAAACCAAAGAGATTTTACACAATTGGGAAGTCAAAGAGCGCGTTGCCAAAGCTTATCCCTATGGTGCATGGCTCAAAGAACATCGTCAAGTTCTGACTAATCAAGCCTTTGAAACTAACTGTCGAGTCGAGTCAGCAAGTTTGCTCAAACAGCAGACAGCGTTTGGGTACACCGAAGAAGATATCTCGATGATCGTCAATGATATGGCGGAAAATGGCAAGGAGCCAACTTTCTGCATGGGTGACGATATTCCCCTCGCCGTACTGTCGGAAAAAGCGCATCCCTTATATGACTATTTTAAACAACGCTTCGCGCAAGTAACTA
>NZ_JANLWO010000093.1:0-2831 GCF_031364565.1 Chamaesiphon sp. OTE_20_metabat_361 | reverse complement strand
TTCGTCCGCTGGCTGCCTGGTTGGTCTACTTTTGCCGTCCTCGCAGGTCGCTTTCTCGTCGCCACGGCTGCAATGTTGCCGATCGTTTTACTGGTGCCAAGTATCCAACAAGATCTTACTCGCTCCCTCCGCATTCCACCGATCTGGTGGCTGAGTTTGCTGGCGATAGGGTCTTCCTTTCTGGGCACTACGGCATTTCAGATGGCACCCGTGGGGGAAGTTACATTATTATTTACGACTTCACCTTTGTTTATTATTGCCTACAAATATGTCATGCGCTTAGACATCAAACGAAGTGAGGGCTGGGGTATTTTAATAGCTACGGCTGGAGTGATTATTATTCTACTTCCTCAGTTCTCTAGCGATCGAGCCATCTCTTGGCAAACAATATTAGGCTACCTGTTAGCGTTAGGTGCGGCTGCTATGGTCACACTTTACACGGTTTTATTTGATACTTTTACCGATCGAGGAATTGCACCCAAATCGATAAATATTGTATTTATGACTTGTTTATTAGGAGGTGTTTTATTTCCATTTTGTACGATTTTCTTTACGAAACTATTGCTGGAAACTAGTATCGAGCGACAGGAAATCTTTGTATTATTAGGGTTAGGAATCTTTTCTACGGCGTTGCCATTTTTTTGTTACACAGTGGCGGCTCAAAAGTTACCGATCGTCCTGACAACGGCAATATTGCTCCTAGAGCCAATGTTTGCGGTGTTATTTACATCTGTAGCTTTACAAGAAATTCCCTCGCTATGGTTTGGAATCGGTAGCATTCTGGTTTTCTGGGGATTGAGATCGATTGCCAGAGCTGCCAATTCATCATGAGTTTCCCTATGAGTTTGAACCTCGTTTTAGTACCTCGTAAATTGAGACTAAGCCTACGATTCTAATCCAATAAATTCTCAACCTAATTTTGGGACTTTTGCCATGAAATCGATACCGTTACTCACCAAGCTCCAAACTTTTTTGTCCGAACCTTTAGACGTGAATCTACAGCGAGCGATCGCTACAGATTTGGAGGCTCATCTAATCGATCTGTTTCATACCGTCGTCGATTCGGTACCAGCTTATCGACAGTTCCTGCAAGTGCAAGGCATCAATCCTGCCTCGATTCAGACGCTCGCGGCATTTCAACAGTTACCACTGGTAACTAAAGCCAATTATATCAAGCAATATCCGCTCGCCGAAATTTGTCGGGCTGGCAGCTTATCGACTTGCGACATGCTGGCAGTATCTTCTGGCTCTACAGGCGAACCAACCTGCTGGCCGCGCCAGATCGGCGATGAGTTAGAAATTGCCACTAGATTTGAGTATATCTTTCGAGAAAGCTTTCAAGCCGATCGCCGTTCCACTTTGGCGGTGATTTGCTTTGCTTTGGGGACTTGGGTGGGTAGCATGTATACCGCCGCTTGTTGTCGGTGGCTGGCGAGTAAGGGGTACCAGATCGCGGTAATTACGCCAGGAAACAACAAGACCGAAATTTTGCGCGTCGTGCAGGCACTGGGGGGGCAGTTCGAGCAAATAGTCTTACTGGGCTATCCACCTTTTTTAAAAGATGTGGTGGATACTGGCATTCAACAAGGCGTGCGGTGGTCGGATTATGCTGTCAAATTGGTGATGGCAGGGGAAGTTTTCAGCGAAGAATGGAGATTGTTGGTGGGACAACGGCTCGGTTCGATCGATTATTGCTATGATTCGGCATCTTTATTAGGTACCGCCGATGCGGGGGTGTTGGGGCATGAAACCCCGTTATCGATTTGTATTCGGCGGTTTCTCGCGACCCATCCAGATGCTGCGCGGCAATTGTTTGGCGAGTCCCGCCTCCCGACGCTGGTGCAGTACGATCCGACCAGCCGCTTTTTTGAAGTTCATGAGGGTACGCTGTTATTTTCTGGCGATAATGGGGTGCCACTGATTCGCTATCATATCGCCGATACTGGGGGCATTATTAGCTATGCAACGATGCTCCAATTCCTCCAAGATTGGGGTTTTGACCCGTTGGCATTACTGGCAAAAGATCGAGGTGTCCATGCCTTGCCCTTTGTGTATGTGTTTGGTCGATCGCAATTTGCAATTTCTTACTTTGGTGCGAACCTCTATCCTGAAAATATTGCGGTTGGTTTAGAACAACCAATAGTTCGAGATTGGGTGACTGGTAAGTTTGTGATGCAAATAATTGAAGATGAGGATCGCGCTAAATTTTTGTCGGTGGCGGTGGAGTTAGCTCCTGGGGTCGATGCAGATCTGGATAAGGCTCAGAGTATTTCCCAGTCGATCTTGGAACAGTTACGGCGATTGAATAGTGAGTTTGCTAACTAGTCCCGACTGAATATCAACAGCCACAGATAACTCTCAAACCAATGGGCGATCCAGACTTTTTCCCAGTTGGTGCCAAACATAGCTACACTCGATCGATCTAGTCAATGGTGTAACCGATCTTAACTGGGCTGACAGACATCGATTCGACAGAGCCGACACTGTGCCTACGGCAGGCTATCGCCAACGACAAGCTCAGTGCATCGCGATACGCGAACGAATGTTTTCGATCCTGAAGTTCCACTCACTATGCCTGGACTCGATTTGGAAAAGAGATCTCCAACACTACACAACCAAGATCGGTTGTGAATGGCCCGTGAATCTCTCCAGGTGGTCTACTGGCATAATGTCCAGTCTCCAGCCACATGTCGAAAGCTAAATCGTAAAGACGACCGCTGATAATTAAAATTTCTTCAGGATAAGCATGACTTTTCGCACCGAAACTAGTCGTGTCAGCACCAGGATAAAACCGAGTTAAGCGGGTGTATTCACCAGTTTTGACATCTATG